>NZ_JAUBTK010000012.1:0-102922 GCF_036702455.1 Microcoleus sp. D2_18a_D3 | reverse complement strand
CAAGATGCCCGTTCCACAAGAGATGAATTTTCTTGTGGAACAGGCAAGATGCCTGTTCCTAAACAAGTAATTGAGAATGGTCCAATATTTCCGTTAAATCTCACATCTTGCACCATTCTCAAGAACGGGCAAGATGCCCGTTCCACAAGAGATGAATTTTCTTGTGGAACAGGCAAGATGCCTGTTCCTAAACAAGTAATTGAGAAGGGTGCAATATTTCCGTTAAATCGGAGTAAAGATAGCGCGCGGGTGCTGTACGTGTCTGCGATCGCCCTGAAATTGGCTAAAACTTGGCAGCAGACACCGCAGACAATCGCGGCACAGTTGGCCGAAACACTCCAACCGCTGTGCTACCCGGATTTCGCCGTTAAAGTAGCGCCGGGGGGAATTATTGAGATGGAGTTGACTGATGCAGGTTTAGCCGTCTGGTTGCAGCGTTTAGCTCAAACGAACCTCCCAGTTTCAGAATCTCGAATATTATCTTCTGTTGTGTGTGCCGATCGACTGTTTCCCATTCAGTACAGCCACGCGCGCTGCTGTTCCCTGCTGCGAATGGCCCACCGCGATCGGATAATTGCGATCGCGCAGCCCGATGTCGCTACAGCGCCACAAATTTGGTCGCTGGCGAGTCCAAATCCTATCCCTTGGATTGACGAGGGCGATCGACTGCGGTTAGTGCATCCAGCAGAACGCCGTTTAATATCCCAACTCTTAATAGTGCTAGACAATTTATATCCTACTTTTGATGTAAAGAACCGCGAACAACCTGTCAATTATTTCAAATTAGCCAATAGTTTGAGCGACGCATTTCAGATTTTTTACAGCCAGTGCCGAATTTGGGGAGAAGTTAAAATCGAACAGCCAAAACTCGCCCAAGCTCGATTGGGTTTAATATTAGCCACTCAATCTTTGCTGCGATTTATCCTAGAAAATTTGTTTAACGCCATTGCTCCTTTAGAACTTTGATTTTGTTCTCATTTTTAGCAACCTTTATTCATACTAAGAGGCGGGTTTCCGAAAGTTACCTTGACCGAAAGCGTCCAAAATACAACCCCCCGGATTCATCCGTGTAAAAATAAAAAACCTGTATCCGATGAAACTTGCCCCCCGAATTTATCCGTGGGGTCAATTCTTCAATTCTTTAATCTAAAATCTAAAATCGATTGACTTCTTCCATCTGAAAAGCTCTCTGTTTTATTGGGTTCACCCTGAAGAAC
Source organism: Microcoleus sp. D2_18a_D3 (assembly GCF_036702455.1). Taxonomy (NCBI): domain Bacteria; kingdom Bacillati; phylum Cyanobacteriota; class Cyanophyceae; order Oscillatoriales; family Microcoleaceae; genus Microcoleus; species Microcoleus sp. D2_18a_D3. The sequence goes on along the minus strand of NZ_JAUBTK010000012.1, from coordinate 101,705 downwards.
CCAGTAACCTACTGTCGCATAGGAAATTTATAAAAACTTAGCTATAGCCTTTCGAGCTCTCATATGAGGTACTCATGGGCATAGGCCTCCGTGGGCATAGGGCATAGGGCATAGGGCATAGGTCTCCGTGGGCATACCTCACTTTTTTGAGAACCGCTATATTTATTGATTAATTATTAATAATGCAATTAATAATCATTAATCTGTAATTTTGGCATTCTTATTTTTTCTAATTTATTTAAGTAATCTTTTTTTTTACTTGTGAGAGCGATAACTTTTAGCTCAATACGGTTCAGTTAAGCTCGCTCCCCCCTACTAGCAATCCTTAAAAATAGGGATATCAGAACTTACTCAAAGTCCTCCTTCTTAAGGGGGATTTAGGGGCATCTCCGAGGAATAAATAGTTGTAACTGAACCGTATAGACTTTTAGCTTGCATCTATGGCTGTGTTCCTTAAAATACTTAATCTTATATTATACAATTAAGCTGCGTAGCAGCTCATCTATTGGCTATCCAGTATGCTCGAAACACAAGAAGAAGATAACACCTTAGTGGGAACGAATCCTCTCCCTCTTCAGGAAATCCAAGAGGATATAGCCTTACCAGAGACGGTACTTCTGACCAATCCGCCTCTAAAACTTTCCAAACCGGAAACTCGGTTAAGCCTCAGATCGCTAACTTTGGAGAGTGTCTTCGCTACGCTTTTTTACAGCATCATCGGCGGCGCGTTGCTCAGTAATTTCTTGCTGGATTTAGGGGCTGGCCCAGTCGAAATTGGTATGCTCGCCTCCATTCCTCAACTGGTAAATCTGCTCCAACCGTTCGGAGCTTATATAGGAGACCGACTGCAGAGCCGCCACTGGTATTCCATCTGGATTTTCGGACTGTCGCGACTGCTGTGGCTGATTATCGTGCCAGCCATTTGGTTGGGAGGCTCATTTCAGCTCGCTGGACATCAGCTAGTGCAGTTGACATTGGCAATCATCTGGGTAACTCAAGTCTTAGAATCTTTAGGTCGTGCTTCCTTCTTGAGCTGGTTGGCGGTTTTAGTACCTCAGCGGTTGCGCGGGCGGTATTTTGGCTTTCGCAATAGTGCTGTCAGCTTGACGAATCTCATTGGTGTGCCGTTGCTGGCTCTAGTGGTATCGAACTGGCCCGGTGGAAGGCTCCAAGGTTACAGTGCCATCTTGGTTGTAGGAATTGTGCTTGGCATCATCAGTCTAGGTTGTCAGTTCTTTATGACCGATGTGAATCCAAAGCTTCTACACGTCACGCATTCACATAGAGGCGAAAAATCATCCATAGGGACAATTTTTAGCTTTCTCAAGGAAGCCAATTTTTTAAAGTTTTTGCTTTACTCTGCTGTATGGAGCTTTGCCGTTAACGTCAGCGCGCCCTTTTTTAACCTCTATCTGCTGGATAACCTAAGTATAGATGTCAGTGTGGTAACGCTCTACAACAGCTTAGGAGCGGGTGCTAACTTACTGATGCTGGTTTTTTGGGGGAAGCTGGCTGACCGGGTTGGGAATCGCCCGATTCTTGTAGTAGTGGGAATTTTGGTGGCTCTGACCCCTCTACTGTGGCTAGAAGGTGGAACGGCTCCAATTTTCCTATGGGTCTGGTTCCCGCTGTTGCACATCATCGGCGGTGCAACGTGGGCGGCGATCGACTTGTGCAGTGGTAATCTGATGATGTCGGTGACACCACTGTTGAATCAGTCGATATACTTTGCGATCGCGGCGGCGGTTCCTGGTGTCACTGGGGCAATGGGAATCACCCTTGGTGGCTTTATCGCCACTTTGACCAATCTGGGTGGCTTGCCAGGGGTGTTTGCCCTCTCAGCCGTCTTACGACTTGCGGCTCTCCTGCCCTTGGTTTTTGTTCGCGAGCAGCGTTCTGTGTCTTTGGGTAAGTTTTGGCTGCTCTTGTTGCCAGCTTGGTGGAGAAAAGTGCCCATTGAACCTGGAGACATCAGGTTTCAACCATTAATAGTTGAACAGTTGGACTCTGGGCCTGAAAGCTCAGGCGATCGATCTTCAACGGTGGATTGATTTTACGGCACAAGAGTATAAGACGCCTGCTGCAACCAACTCTCTAATATCAAATCCGTTAGCATCGGAATAGTAAATCCGAGTTCACTGTTCACTGTTCACGGCGTCAACAGTCAACAGTCAACCGTCAACATCATAAGGAGTGTAACCGGAAATGATATAACTACTCGCTCATTAAAAAGAGTCCGACAATAATTCATAAAATAGTTGATCGACCATTTTTAAAGTGTTAAAATACTCATCAGATCATCTAAGATGTGACGGTTGTTCGGCCCCTTTTTTTCAGAAATATAAAGTCTGGCAATTTGGGATCAGTTTTGTATGGCATCTAATTATTTTTGGGTGCCTTCAACATTTTTTACGATAGCGATCGAGCTTTGACGAACGATCGCCAATTCTCCCGCTCGTCGATCGCTCCTGGAACGACGATGCTCAATTTCATCAGTTGACCAGCGACTGTTAATGGTTCTTCACATTCTGGCGTTGTAAAATAGCGAGAGTTTTATTCAGTTTTTTGAGGATACATCTCAGGGTCACACTACCAGGTATAGCCTCACCCGGTCGTGAAATTCATCGAGGAATATCCCAATATAATGCCTGCATCTAGTTTAAGCCGTTGCAGGCGAGATTTGCTTTTTTCGAGGTTGTGCGATCGGCAGCGTTACTGTAAATGTACTGCCAACGCCTTCTTCACTGATCAAAGTAATTTCGCCACCGTGCAAGTCCACGCATTTTTTAACAATGCTCAGCCCCAGTCCAGTACCGGGAATTCGACCAACATTTTTAGCCCGGTAAAATGAATCAAACAGCCGTCCTTGGTCTGCTACAGGTATGCCAATTCCTGCATCCTGTACAGAAAAGATAGCCTCGGTTGCAGTAACTTTTAATTCAAAGATTACTTCGGTATTTGGGGGAGAATACTTAATAGCATTTGACAGCAAATTGCCCAGAATGCGCCGCAGCAAGCTTACCTCCAAAGACACCATCGCCGATTGACTGTGATTCACAAAAATCAGCGTCACCCGATCATTTTCAGGTTTCAACTTCAGGCTGTTCTGAAATTCCCCTACCAACTCATTACAAAACTTTGCTAAGTCTATCGGTAGCAAGCAAAACCAGGCTTGTCCTGACTCAACACGCCCCAGCAACAGAACATCGTCTAATAACAAATCTATGCCTTTTGCCGCTGCTTGAGTTTTGTCGAGAAGTTCTTGTTTTTTCTCATCTGTTAATGTCAACTTGTACTTGCTAAGAAGTTGTGTAGTGCCGATGATGAAATTCAAAGGATTGCGAACATCGTGGGCAATCATGTACAGCAAAGATGTTTTCATCTCGTTGAGTTCTTGGGCTGTTTGCAGAGTGCGATCGAGTTGGTCGTGAGACAATTTGAGAGTTAAAGACAACTGGCGCGATCGCAGCAAAATCTCCACCCGCGCTTGCAATTCGATCTTCTCGATCGGAGCGATAATCAAATCGTCAATACTTTGCCAAATAAATTGCGTTGCCATCCCTACATCCGATCGGGATGTAATCAAAAGAAAAGGCAAGCATACCGGGTGTTCTGCCTGTTTTTGGGCTGCAACCCACTGCCAATGGCGTTTCAGGGAAATACCGTCAATTATCGCCAGGTCAAAAGATTGATTAAATGGTAAAAAATCCTCACTCTTATCTGTTGAGTTTGGCAGCAATACCTCATAGTAAACTGCTAGCCATTCTAATAACAGCCGGCGGTTTTCTTTCTGTTCGACAAGCAATAAAATTTGACTCACGCAGGTTCTCCTAGCAAGCTGTGCACAATTCCCAGCAAATCTCTAACGATCAAAGGTTTTACCAACATATTCCGAGCACCGTGGCAGAGGCTTTCGTGCTGAATGGCAGCGCTTTGTTTGGGCGAGAGTATCAGAAAAGGGATTTGGTGATTTCGCAGTTGTTCGCAGCACTCCCAAATCCGGCGATCGAAACCAGAAATATCTACTAAAGCCATCCCGATCCTAGCAGGCTGACTGATAGCTTGTGCAACATCTTCAAAGTTATAAGCCGCGATCATCTGGTATCCTTCTTTGTTGAGAAATTGTGCTAATAGTTCCAAGTTGCGCTGATTGCGGTCTACGGCTAAAATTATTGAAGTGCCAGTCATTTATCAGCTTCCTGTGAATACGAGTTATAACCATTTTAGATGTTATATTTTAGATTTTAGAATGGGGAGTGACTAATTATATAGGGGTTGGGAGGTTGTCTAAACTTGGATTCTTTTTTGATATGGTATTAGCTTACTTTTCGGCGAGGGATTACATTGGTTTTCAGTTGAGTGAACTACAGATGATCAGACACAGGACACGCCCTCGTGCCTGTGCCCCTAGTGTATTTCATAGAAGTGAAAACTGCTATAAAAGTCGAAAAATACACAAATTTACCAATATATTTAAGTTTTCCAGGACTTAGGCTAGTGGTGAGGTGCGCGGTGCGCGCACTACAGCTAGTGGTGAGGTGCGCGGTGCGCCCCTACTGATTAGTAGATTCACGACTGCAAAATTAACTGCAATTGCCCCAAAACAGCAGGACAAATCCCGATTCAATCTTCATCTGCTCCCCCCTCATCAATCCACACCGGCGCCGAACTCAAAATGCCGCGCAGCCCCCGTATCGGTTTGCTGACTTTGATGCCGTAGCGAGTAATCTCGAGTTCTCGCAGAGTTCTCTCGAAATTGCTGACTCGTTTTTTAATTACTCCGATCGCCTTGCGGATTTCTGTCCTATTATGCAGTTGGCGTTCCAGATAGCGTATAAACAGAAGATTATCCGCCAAATAGCTAATCCCGATCTCGGTCAGCCGAAAATCTCCGCTAATGGCTTCTACCTCATTAATCAAGATAACGGTGACTCCCATATTCTTCAGATACTTACACAAAGCGTGCAAATTGTTCACCAAATCTTGCCCCTGCATCGAAAGCTGATAGCCAGAAATACTGTCAAGCATCACAATCCGCGTCTTTTGCTGCTCCACCTCCTTGCGAACCATACAGGCAAACTGATCCGGCGAGTACAGCAAAGGTTCCACGGGTATCACCGAAAGACTTCCTTGCCCCATCATCGCCCCAACCGGGATGTTAACTGATTCGCAGCGCTGCAGCAGAGTAGAACTTGACTCCTCAAAAATGTAAACTACAGATCGCTCCCCCCTTCCTGCGGCTTCCTTCATAAACTGAATCCCCACCGTCGTTTTACCCACGCCGCTAGGCCCGCTAATCACCGTCACAGTCCCCCGTTCCACTCCCCCGTGCAGTAGTTCGTCGATTTCTGGAACCCCAGAAGAAATTGCTTCAGCAACAAAATCCTGTTGAAAGTTGTCTGGAAGCAGTCGCGGAAATACCTCCATACCAGCCTGAGTCAGGCGCAGCGAATGGCGGCCGCTGCGGAAGTTGGAGCCTCGCAGTTTGGTGACAGACAGGGCGCGTCCTTCAGGGCGCAGTTCCAAGTAAATTACTCCGTCGCTGATGAACTGCAAATCGTCGTCGGGAGCACTTGATGTGCCTTCGGAGGTAAACACCACCGTCGCCCCCCCTTCCACCAAAAACCGCAGAAAAGACAGAACTTGCTTGCGGAATTGGAACTCATCCGCAGCTAAGTAGCGAAATTGAGTGATTGCGTCCAAAAACACCCGTTGTGGCTTGACAGCTTCGACTCGCTCGATAATCTTTTGTGTAGTCGGTTCTCGCTCCACCTCGGAGGGGGAGAAAATGTCATAAGTCTGAACTTGCGTAAAAAATTCTGAGGATGGGCTCAAATCGAGGAAGGCCATCGCTTCCATATCAAAACCGAGACTTGTGGCATTGGCCCGCAATTGGGCTTCCGGTTCTCCTAAAGTAATAAACAGGGGCGTTTCTCCCAGAGCCACACCTGCTGCCAAAAAGTGAAAGCCCAGTGTCGTCTTGCCAGTACCCGGGCCGCCGCGCACCAGATAAGAGCGTTGAGAAATTAGGCCACCGCCAATCACTTCGTTGAGACCGGTAATTCCCAGAGAAATTCGGTTTTGAGACATTTTTTTGTTCATGTTTTGAATATCGGGCCCGTATTAATATTTAATGGTTTTAGGCACTGTTTTGATAATTTTTTTTACCGGGCGTCTGATAACCTTCATGAAATCTTTTTCTACCGAAAATTACGTAAGCATACAAGAATTAGAAAGTATTGTCGGGACTGCTGGCATCTGTCGCTGGCAAGATACAGAGCAATTTTGGCAAGAACGGGTAGAAAAAGCAGTTGCCCCCGACACGAAAATAGATTGTACCGTTTACCCGAATACTCAGGAAGAACTGGCGGCTGTCATTGCTTGGGCTGGGCAAAATCGCTGTGCAGTCTTGCCTTGTGGTAGCGGCAGCAAACTTGATTGGGGCGGTTTAGTAAAATTAGACTCCGATCCCCCCCAGCCCAGGGCGGGCACGGGGGCACCGCCCCTACAAAGGGGGGAGCAAGATGTTGTCAAAGTGGGTCTTTTTAAGGGGGATTTAAAGGGATATCCTGATGCAGCGGGGATGGTGGCTGTCAGCACTTCGCGCCTCAATCGACTTGTACAACACGCTGTGGGCGATTTAACCGTGACAGCAGAAGCCGGGATGAAGTTGGCGGATTTGCAACAAATTTTAGCTGCAGCAGGTCAATTTTTGCCGATCGATCCAGCATATCCGCAAGAGGCAACTTTGGGCGGCATTGTCGCTACTGCTGATGCGGGTTCCTTGCGGCATCGCTATCGGGGGGTGAGAGATTTGCTATTGGGAATTACCTTTGTGCGATCGGACGGTAAAATTGCGGTAGCCGGGGGTCGAGTTGTTAAAAATGTCGCCGGTTACGACTTGATGAAACTGTTTACTGGTGCTTACGGCACATTGGGCGTCATTTCTCAAGTAACTTTCCGAGTTTATCCGCTGCCTGAATCATCGGGAACCGTAGTGCTGACAGGGGAAACTAATGCTTTAGCTCAAGCAACTCAAATCTTATTGTCTTCTGCTTTGACTCCGACAGCCGTTGATTTGGTGTCACCTGATTTAGTAGCACAATTAGGTTTAGGAAAGGGCAAAGGATTGATAGTAAGATTTCAAAGTATCGCAGAAAGCGTTAAAGAACAATCAGCCCGCTTGCTGGAAGTTGGCGAAAAGTTGGGTTTGCAAGCAAATATCTGTGGCGACAATGATGAGCATCAGTTATGGCAAAGATTGCCAGAAACTATGTGGGATTCTGGCACAAAGTCGGCAATTATTTGCAAAATAGGAATCAGACCGTCGGAAGCTGTAAGGGCCCTTAACGAATTGCCGGTACAGGACGCTTGGATTCATGCAGGCAGCGGTTTGGGGGTTTTGCGGTTTGAGAATGCGACAGCCCAAACGCTGTTGCAGGTACGCAGAGGGTGCGAAGCGAAAGGCGGTTTTCTGACTGTTTTAGCAGCACCGACCGACATCAAGCAACAGTTAGATGTTTGGGGCTATACTGGAAGTGCGATCGATTTAATGCGCCGGATTAAACAGCAGTTTGACCCGGAAAATCTTTTGAGTCCACATCGTTTTATAAGCGGTATTTAGTTTAAAGTTTGTAGCCGGGACTAAAGTCCTTCTTAAATCCCCGTCTAAATCTTTTGTAAACTAGGTTCTTTTTTAACGAACCGCGAAGACGCGAAGAACGCGAAGGAAGAAAAGAGAAGAAGAGAGAAGAGAAGAAAGTGTGTGTGTTCGCTTGATGTCATCCGTTAAATCCGTTAAATAATCCGTTGCCGAACTTCTTTCTGCCATATATGCAAACTTCAGAAACATCTCAAATTCCCAGCGACGATTTAAGACCTGCCAAAGAAAGCAATTTCCTAGCACAAAATCCCCACTTAGAAACCCTCGAAATCCCAGGTTTCGATGCCAAGAACCCGCCAGATCCGAAATTAATCGATACTTGCGTACATTGCGGTTTTTGTTTGTCAACTTGTCCGAGTTATCGCGTACTTGGCAAAGAAATGGATTCGCCTAGAGGCCGCATTTATTTAATGGATGCAATTAACGAAGGCGACGCACCTTTAAACGAAGCAACCTCACAACATTTCGATACTTGTTTGGGCTGTTTGGCCTGCGTTACAACTTGCCCTTCTGGAGTTCAATACGACAAATTAATTTCCGCAACTCGCCACCAAGTTACTAGAAATCAGGAACGCACTTTTTCCGACAATGTAATTCGCACTCTGATTTTTAATCTCTTCCCTTATCCTCACAGATTGCGGCCTTTGCTTGTACCGCTGTTTATTTATCAAAAATTAGGACTGCCAAAACTTGTCCGCAAAACAGGTTTGCTGAAAAAAGTATTTCCTCGCTTGGCTGCGATGGAATCAATTTTGCCGAAAGTTTCTGTCGATTCTTTCCGGGATAATTTACCAGAGGTAATTCCGGCACAAGGGGAGAAACGCTATCGAGTGGGGGTGATTTTAGGCTGCGTGCAGCGGCTGTTATTTTCGCCAGTTAATGAAGCGACGGTGCGAGTTTTAACGGCTAACGGTTGCGAGGTTGTGGTTCCTAAAAGTCAGGGATGCTGTGCTGCTTTGCCGGAACATCAAGGCCAAGCAGAACAGGCGAAAGCTTTGGCGAGACAAATGATTGATAGCTTTGAAAATACTGGCGTTGATTTTGTGATTATCAACGCTGCTGGGTGCGGTCATACTTTGAAAGAATACGGTCACATTTTAGCAGATGACCCTGATTATCGGGAGAAAGCTGAAAAATTTGCTGCTAATGTTAAGGACGTGCAAGAGTTTTTGGCCAGTGCGGGAATTACAGCGAAACTCAATCCTTTGATTGAGGGAGATTTGACAATTGTTTATCAGGATGCTTGTCATTTGTTGCACGGGCAAAAGATTAGTTTGCAGCCGCGTCAGTTGCTGCAACAAATCCCTGGGGTGAAGTTAAAAGAACCTGTGGATGCGGCTTTGTGCTGCGGGAGTGCGGGGGTTTACAATATGCTTCAGCCGGAGATTGCTGATGAATTGGGTGTGCAAAAGGTGGAGAATTTGCTGAATACTGGGGCGGAGTTGATTGCTTCTTCTAATCCGGGTTGTTCTTTGCAAATTAAGAAGCATTTGGAGTTGCAGGGAAAGAAAGTTACTTTGATGCACCCAATTGAGCTTTTGGATTATTCGATTCGCGGGGTTAAGTTGCTGAGGAAGTAGTTTTGTAGGGCGGGCGGTGTCTGCCCTATTTTCGATGTGCTTTTTTGTGAATGAGATTTTTTACCGCAGAGGGCGCAGAGGGCGCAGAGGAGTGGCGGGTGAAGAGTGGCAAATTTATCGCCCTGATGGCGAACCGTTTAAAGTTATGAGGAGGTTTCTCGCAGCTTGGAACAAGCCCAAAAGCGGGCAGAAAAAGCAGAACAGCGGGCTGCTTTACTGGCAGAAAGACTGCGAGCGATGGGAATTGACCCGGAAAAATTGTAAACTAGATGGGGAAAAGACCGATCGCACTTTTAAATTTTAGCAAAAGTGCGATCGGCATAATGACTAATGACTAATCACTAATGACTAATCACTAATGACTAATGACTAATCACTAATGACTAATGACTAATGACTAATGACTATTTCCCCTCTTCTAACCTCAAAAAATGCACCTGTCCCGAAGCTTCTGCCGCCACAATTGTCACCCCATCAGGTGCAATAGCGCAAGCTTTCAAAGCACTATCTCCCATGAAACTAGCAATTACTTCTCGACTTAACAAATCCCAAACTTTGAGAGTATTATCGTCCGAAACAGAAATTGCCTTTGTTCCCATAGTCGCCACAGATGTTACCGCATCAGCATGACCTGCCAAAGTAAAAACTTCTTTTCTACTTGACAAATCCCAAATTTTCAAATTGTGTTCCCGCCCTCCTGAAATCGCCCATTTGCCATCCGCCGTAACTGCCACAGCATTCACAAAACTCTCATGACCTTTGAGAGTGAAAAGTAGATTTTTGACGGCTAAATTCCATAAATCCGCAAAAATATTCTTTTCTTTCCCCAAACTCCAAACTTTCAGAGTTTGGTCGCCGGAAGCCGAAATAATCCGCTTGCTGTCGGGAGTAACTGCCACAGCTTTTACCCCGTCCTCATGACCTGAAAAAGTAAAAAGTTCCTCTCCTGTTTCTAGATTCCAAACTTTAATAGTTTTGTCTCCCGAACCGGAAATCGCCATCGTTCCGTCTGCAGTCACTGCCACAGAATTTACCCAGTCCGTATGACCCGTGAAAGTAAAGATTTCCTTTCCGGTTTCTAGATCCCAAACTTTCACAGTTTTGTCGCCTGAACCCGAAACTACTCGCTTGCTATCCGGTGTGGTTGCGATCGCTTTTACCCAATCTTTATGACCGGGAATAGTACAAATTTCTTGTCCGTTTTCAAGATTCCAGACTTTAATGCTGTTGTCTCCTGAACCGGAAATCGCTTTCGTACCGTCCGCCGTCACTGCTACAGCATTTACCCAGTCATCGTGACCTGCAAATGATAAATTTTCTTTGCCTCTTTCTAAGCGCCAAACTTTGAGAGTTTTGTCAGAGGAACCAGAAACTATCCGCTTGCCGTCGGGGGTAACAGCCACAGCATTCACTGGGGCGATGTGATTGGTAAAAGTGAAAAGTTCTTCTTTTGTTTCCAGATTCCAAACTTTCAGCGTTTTGTCGCCGGCAGCCGAAATAACCCGTTTGCCGTCGGGACTGACTGCCACAGCTTGAACGAAACTGCTGTGTTTTCCTAAAGTGAAAAGTTGCTTTCTTTCTGACAAACTCCAGACTTTAACAGTTCCGTCGTAACTGCCGGAAATTATTTGTTCGCCGTCGGGAGTAACTGCTACACTTTTTACCCAATCTTCATGACCCGTGAGAGTAAAAAGTTCTTTTCCAGTTTCTAGGTTCCAGACTTTCATGCTGTTGTCTCCCGACCCGGAAATCAACCGTTTGCTATCAGGAGTTACTGCTACGGACTGAACAAAACTGCTGTGACCTTTGAAGTTAAAAATTACTTCCCTGCTTGTCAAATCCCAAACTTTAATACTGCCATCCCAAGAACCTGAAATTACTCGCTTGCCGTCGGGAGTTACTGCTACTGCTTCTACGGCAAAAGTATCGCCTGCAAAGGTAAATATTTCTCTCCCAGTTTCTAACTCCCAAATTTTAATGGTATTGTCCCAAGAACCGGAAATTACTTTAGTGCCGTCGGGGGTGACAGCTACAGCATTGACGTAGGTAAGATGACCTTTGAGGGTGGAAAGTTCTTCTCCTGTTTCTAAGTGCCAAATTTTGAGATTGTGGTCGGAGGAGGCAGAAATTGCCCGCTTGCCGTCGGGGGTGATTGCTACAGCTTGTACCCAGTCTGTATGTCCGGTGAGGGTACGCAGCAATCTCCCGCCGGGAGGAGTAAAGCTGGGCGTTAGCGGTCGCAGCCAGGGGGTTGTTTGGTGTTTTGCCTGTGCTAGCAGTGCTTGAATTTCTGGACTTTCAAAGCACATCAAGCGGGCTATTAGTTGGGTGGGTAGTTGGCTTTTATCTATGGCTAGAATGTGGGCAGACAGCCGAATTGCTTCTTGGATTAATTTGAGTAGGTCGGCTTTTTGGTCTGAGATAATAATATCGGGACTTGTTGCTAAATCGTAATCTTCTATTAGCGCCTGTACTCCCGATGCTGACAGCTTGGCTTTAATAAAATTGTAATCTGTTAGTAAGCTGTATAATTTTTCGGAGTCTGAAGTCGCTGCTAGCTGACTTGGCAGGATTCCCAGGTAGTCCGTCTGTTCAGCAGGCTGCATTTTATCCAGCCATTGTTTAAACTCGGTCATAAATTTACGGATGTGTTTTTTAAATGTATACGATCGCTAGCTGCACCCTACCGAAAAGCCGAGCGAGAATCTTTTCTCTTAGACTTAGCATGACATATTTGAATGCTATATGCTATGGGCTTGCTGTCCTCGGTTTGGTGATGGTTGGATGAATTGCTGGTTTTTTAGTCGGAGTCTGCTTTGAGAATTTTCAAGCAGTGCGATTACAATAAATCGTCGCTAATATAATTAAACTCAGCAACGCCCAATTTACAGATCGATCGACAAAAGATCAGATATATCGTTGCTTTTCTTAACATAGCGGGTATTTGGGCGATGATGGTCGATCGATCAGGGAGCATCTCAATGAAAGCAGCAAAGCTCGAAATTGGAATTAGGAGTCAGGAGTCAGGAGCCAGGAGAAAAGAGTCAGAAGGAAGAAGAAAGAAGTATTTTTGCAAATATGAGATGCTCCCTAGCGATCAACACAGTCAATCGATTTTAGATTTTAGATTTTAGATTAAAGAATTGAAGCCTTGACCCCACGGATAAATACGTTCGGCAAGTGTCATCGGATACAAGTTTTTTATTTCTGGAGGGATGAATCCGGGGGCTTGTATCCTGGATGCTTTCGGTCAAAGCTAAAAAATTTCAGGTATCGCAATCCTATTTAATCTGCGAAAAAGACTTTTTCTAACGAAATATGATGGCGGATGCTGTAATTTTCTGTCAAGTCGGCCGCATCAGCGAGGCAGATGTCCCCCTGGTTGGGTTTCGTACCTCAACGGCATCTGCAATCTGTTTCCCCCAAAGCTCTCAGAAAGCTTTGCAGGTGCGCCCCCTTCCTCTAAAATATAGAAAAGGACTTGCACTCTTAAACCGGGTTTCTAGACAAAATCATTGGTTTGGCCGCTAGTACGCAGGAAGAAACCGGGTTTCTGACTCCATAGCGCGCAAGTCACGATCGCAAATAAAGCAGTATTGACTTTAGAGACAAATTTCATGGATGTTATCGAGTTTTTCGAGTTAAGTGCAGGTAAATGGTTTTCTCAGCGTACCGTACACAATCTCAATTCTGGGGAATTGCAGGCGGGTAAATCCGACCTCAAAATAGAAATACTGACAGCTAGCGATGCAGCAGTCGTCAAACTTTGCCAACAACACTCGATTAACCCGGATTCAACTAAGCTAACTAGCGTTCGGATTAGTTGGGACGGTATTCCCGATCGCGACAAAGCTAAACAAATCGGTTCTACCATACTAGCGATCGTACCAAATCCCGACAATCCAAGCGAAGGCAAAGTGTTGCAAGACAAGGGTAACAGCCGCTACGTGATGGGCGACGACGTGCTGACATTGATTACAGAATCAGACACCCTCCATGCCGAAGAAAGGCTGTGGTATCTCATGCCCAATTTGCGGCTGCGGACTAGCGTTGTTAAGCAAGCTAACGGTACGGAACAAGCTTCTTTTTGTTCGGAAATTCGGATGGGAGTAAGTGCCCCAAGTGAAAAGTGAAAAATAACTATCTATAGCGGTTCTCAAGCGTTGTGAGGTATGGGGGCGAGTCCTATGCCCTATGCCCTATGCCCTATGCCCTATGCCCTATGCCCTATGAGTACCTCATGTTACTGAGAAAGGCTATAGTTCCCCAAGTTTACACTCTATTTCTGCTTTCTCCCTTCTTTCTTCGGCCTTCTCTGGCAATGGCTTTTAACTTGGTATGAAAATCAGTGTGTTTGACAACTGGGAATGATTTTGCCACAGGTTTGTCGGCTAATTTGTGCTCGGCTTCGGCTCGATCGGCGAGGGCGGTAATAGCCACATCTTCATATACTACAAATTCTGTATTTTCTTTTGTGCGATCGTCGGCTGCGGGCAATTTTCCTGTTTCCTGGGCCTCTGTGTTCGGGACTTCTGCATGAAGCGCCACATCCAGTTGCGCCTCTGACGGCAATCGCAAATCTAACTCGGCGACACCAACTTGCGATTCCGGGTTGGAGAAAAGTATATCCTCCTGCGACATTTGATCACCAATTTCCCCGGTTAAATTTTGAGGAAAATTGTTGCATACCAAGCGTTCAAACTCGCGATTGAAATGATAGAGAGGTTCACCTATCCGGTGCCACATACTCAATAGCTGTCCCACAGAAACAGCCTTGTAGCGGCCTTGATAAAGCGCTTCAACCACTGCCAAACGCAGCCAATAGCCGGGATACTTGGTTAGCCATTCACCCGCCAATTTCTCGGCTTTTTTGCCACCTAGGTCAAAACCGTAGTGAACCAGCAGAGCCGCTGCTTGTGCAGATATTGCGGTCACTTCTGTCATGTGTTGTCTGTTGACTGTTGACTGTTGACTGTTATCTGTTGACTGTTGTCTGTTGACTGTTGACTGTTGTCTGTTGACTGTTGACTGTTATCTGTTGACTGTTGTCTTTTGGTTCCAATTACCCAATTACCAATTCCCCATTACCTATTACCTATTACCAATTCCCCATGCCCAATGACCAATGCCCAATTAGCCCATTGAATTAATCGGATAAACGCACTCCTCCATCTACAGTTCGCGCGTCCCCGGAAAAAGGTTCGGGAGTCCCATTCCAGTTGAAGTCGCTAACTCTAAAAGTCAGGCTGCCGACTTGACGCTCAGGATTAAAACGCAAAATGATTGCGTAACTGCGGCGACTGTATTCTAAAGTGTAATTCGTACTGATTGTTTCCCCGCTTTCTAAATTAATAGCACTTTGAAATCCAACTCGAAACCCTCCGTAAACTTGCTGGACAAGCCCAAAAGACAGGACTCTCAAATCTACTAAGCGATCGAATAAAAACGGCGATATACCGTCCCGTCCCACCTGGGTATAAGTCACGTTAAACCCAGTGTAATCGAGGAAAGGGCGGGAGAAATGACCGAACTGCCCTTGAATGCCGACGCTGCCGGCGAGGGAATTTTGTCTGTCGCCACTGCTGTAATAAGTGCCAACTCCCCGGAGTCCCAAGGCCAGTTGCAAGAAAGGAACCACCGGCGACCGCGTATACCTCAAACCTTGGGTGGGAGTGCGGGGCAGGGGTTCGCCCTCCCACAAGCTGAAGCTGCGGCTTAAGGCAAAGCTGAGTTGGGAACGGCCCAGATCGATGCGGTTGTTTTCCCGCACTGGTTCGAGCAAGTCTGCTCGATCGGTGTCAGCATTGATAAATTGATACCCAGCTTGGTAGCTGAGATTGATGCCAGTGCCTCCGAGTGGGATGACTGGAGAAGTGAGGACTGCCCCCAGGCTGCTCTGCACGGTTTGATAGCCCAGAGAACCGTTAAACAGCCGATCGCGATAACTGTATTCTGCTGCCAGAGAGTGAGTGCCGATCAACTGCCGGAGGCGCAAATTGCCCCGAAAGCTGTTTTCCGGCAAATTCGGGAAATCTTCCAAACTCAGAAATATTGCCGATCCGTCCAGCCTGGTGCGCGGGCCGAGACTAGCGCGCAACCTCGCTTTCAGCCCGTAGCTATCGGGAGAAAACGGATTACCGCCGTGCTTTTCCACAACCCGCTGCAGGTAAATTTGGGGTGTCAGGGTTAGCCGCACCGGCCCGTTTTGCAACACCTCAAAACCGCACTCGGCATACAAACCGCCGCGATCCCCTCCGTCGTAACCAAAAGTCAAACACGGGCCGTTTTGCTGCCGGCTGTCAAACACTTGCCTGCGGGGATACACGGGTATTTTCACCCGGTTGTCGAACACCAAGCGGGGTTGAGTTGTGACCAATTCCTCTGCCGTGGGCGAAATCCTTCTAATCGTCGCCCTCCGGGCTCTGTATTCAAATTCCGGCGGGGAAAACGGGTCGTTAGTAAGCCGAATGTTGGTTGCTACTCTCGCGCCGTCTGGCAGCAGTTCGATGCGTTCTGCTTCAAAGCGGATGCGGTTGACGGCACCAGTAATTTGGGGGGCTGCTAGCTGTCCACCGCCACCGAGAGTCACTGTAGCAGCGCCGGGGGATTTGACTCCGCGCAGGGGCTGCTGGCTGGTAATTCGATCGCTCAGCGGCTGTTCGAGAATCGTCCCGGCACTGATATCCGTCGGCAGTGTGGGGGTCAATTCGCTACCTGCTGCGGGCAGGAATATTTCGCCCCTGGCTTGTTCGACTGCGCCGCTGTTGAGGCCGAGATTGAACTCCATCCGCTGGCCGCGCACTACTTGTTGGCCGCGGGTATAGGCGACATTGCCGGATGCTACCACTTGGCGGGTGACTAAGTTGACGATCGCTCGATCGGCATCAATCACAGTTTGCCGGAACCGCACAACGACATTACCAACCGCCGTCACAATTTGCTGCTTGTCGTCGAATTCTTGGCTGTCAGCCTTAACTTCGATAGTATCGGCCGGAGTCACGGGAAAAGGCACCGTCCGCTGAGAAGGGGCGGTGCGGACTCCCGGCGCGGCTGGTTTAGGTTTCGGTTTTGGCGCGGGGGGGGTTCTGGGTGCGGGGGCCGGGCCTGGTGCGGGAATGTCGAACTGCTGTTGTCCGCTGGGTGCTGGTTCCGGGGCGGGTTCTGGAACGGGAATCTCCGCAGGTTCGGGAGGGTTATCTTCTAACTGCCGGCCTTGGGCCTGATACCAACTTTCCTGCTTTCCGGCAACATTTTTCTCCTGTTTTCTCTGCGCCTCTGCGGTTCGTTTTCGATTGCGAATGGCAATGGCATTTTCTACCGAACCCAATTGGTAAGCCGTAAACGAGGAATCTTTCGGAGTTTCCGCAGTTTCGGGTTCTCCCACAGGGGCCCGACGCTGAAATCCCACCACTGCGTCGCCGCTTTCCACCGCTGCTAGGGGGTCGGCGATTTCTGGAGGCTGGTCGGTGGCTGGGGTGGTGCCGAGGAGTGTGGCTGCGGGTTCTGCTGGGGCCGGTGTGGGTTCTGCCTGAACGATATCTGGGCTTGGTTCCGGTATTTCTGCGGGGTTGCTGCGGGTGTCTCCATCGCCGGCCGCGACAGTGAGGGCGGCTTTCTTAGGCTTTGCGATGTAGATGATGCCAGGGGGTTCTGGCGGCGGTACCGGATAGGGCATAGTTAAAACAGGTAAGTCATCCGATTTTAGATTTTAGATTTTAGATTTTAGATTTTATAGGGTGCAAATTATTTATAATTTTGCATCTAGAAGGCAACTGTTTAAACATTAATCTGATATCTAAAATTCCCCGTGGCTTTGGCGCGCCGGAATAGGGCTGCTTTCAGAAGTTGCTTCCGCCACAAGATAACCTCGCTGCTGGTGCGAGGTCAATCGATTTTAGATTTTAGATTTTAGATTAAAGAATTGAAGCATGACCCCACGGATAAATACGTTCGGCAAGTTTCATCGGATACAGGTTTTTTATTTCTGGGTCCTGAGTCTGCTTTCGGAATGAATCCGGGGGCTTGTATCCTGGATGCTTTCGGTCAAGTTTTGTTCAACTAATTTTTGCGGGTTTACCGGCTTGCCGGGGGGCTGCGGTGGCGTGCCCCCCAGCCAGCGGTCGAGATAACTTGTTTATTCCATGTCTCTGCGGTTGGGGTTCCGGGCTGGGTCATTGGACAAAAATCCAAATATGAACAGGGAAACAAAAAATAAAACAACTACATTAACTACGATTTTGAGGGTTAGCACTGTGGGAGTCTCCAAAGATGGCCTAATACTGAGCTGATTTGCTGCTGTTGCCGCAACTTTTTTATCATAAGCTAAAGATTAGTCAATTTTATCTTTGCTTTTGAGGATTTTTGGCAAGTTGATTTTTGCCCAATTCCAGAGTTGCTCGGCGATGTTTTCTAACCGCAGCATGACTTGATCGAGCCATTCGAGCACTTGTTCTAGGGGGTGCTTAATGTATCCCATCGATTCTGCTTTTGTTTCTAAGTATTCGTCTTCGGGTTGGACGCCTGCGCTGTGATTTTTTGGTTCGGCTGCGGCGGGGGTTGCGGGGGTTGCGGGGGTGTATCTGCGGGTTGGCGCGGTGATTGCTGCTGGGGATTGGTTGTTTTGTCGGGTGTTCGGGTTTGTGTTTTTTGGCACTTGGGTTTCCGGCGCGCGCCCTGGGGTTGATTCTGCTGCGAGTGCAGAGCTATTTTTTTGAGTAACTGCTAAATCAGATAAATCAGATGCTGTTTGGGGTTGACTTTTTGGGCTTTGTGTCAACAAGCTCTGTTTTAGCTGCCCCAGCAGGCGGTGAAGTGCTTCGGGGTAAGGGGAGATTGACACTGCGGTCGATCGACCTTCTGGCAATTCTCCTACTTCTGCAATTTGGTGCTTGACTTTTGGGCTAGTTTGTGATATTACGCTTTGACCTTTTGCCTCTGGTTCGGAACTGCCGTCGATTAAATGCTGCGGTGGTGCTTCCCCGAATAAGTCTTGCCACTTCAGCCACGGTCGATCGACCTCTGGGCTTTTTTGCGTGTTTTTTTCCTCTTCTAGCTGTTGCAAATAATACTTAATTGAGAGGGATTTTTCCGTATTATCACTGGCTGCTGTTTCTTTGCCTAGGAGGTGGTCTACTGACGACCAAATAATTCCTTCGATGTTTCGCGCGTATTTTTCCAGGATTTCGCGGGCGGAAAAATCTAAATTGCCGGATGTGCCGGATGTATTAATTTTTACTCCGGGGATTTCTGTTGGTGCGGCGGTTGTTTTTAGCGCTGGCGGTAGGGTTAATTCCTCGATGTTGACGGCGGCGCGATCGAGTAATGTAACAAAGGAGAGAGGATTGCTGACTCGATGCTCGAACTTGCTGTTAAAATTAGTTTCTAGTTTTGGGGTATTGTAGTCGATCGAATTCGATGCTGCAATTGACTGCAGTGCGGTTTTTGCTTCGATCTGGGCGCGGGCTTTTTGGACTATGATGGCATTGCGGTCGATCGATTTTTTAACTGCGAGGATTGATTCTCCAAACTGATTTCTTTTGAGAGCAACCGGACTCGTCTGAAGCCATGCCATCAATTCCCAAAAACGACGCACCGGCGGCAACTGCGCTTTTTTGGCAGCCGATTCCAAACCGAGATTAAATTTTAATTCTTTTTGGGTAATTTCCCGCCGTTCGGGCCCGCTGTTGGCAATTTCCCAAGTTATGCGACCTTCGAGCATTTCCTGCTGTTGGGGTGTCAAAATATCTAATATCTGATTTTCTTTTCCCACCAATACTAAAGTGCGGGCTGGGATAAAACTGGCAATTCCCTCAACTTTCGCTTGCGGTTTTAATTGAGTTTTAGCAAGCGGGTTTTCTAAGACGGAAGTTGTTTGATGCTTGGCGATTTGTCCGCTAAAATTTACGGCCGGGTGTAAATTGTTAGCAGTATTTCCCTGATTTATTAACAGCGGGAAGCTGGCTAAAGTTTTCGCAGTTTGCGACGAGGTTAGTAAATTTTCGGCTAGGTGCAAAATTTCGGCGATCGAACTTTCGTCGGAAGTTTCGCCCTGATACCAATTTTGTTGCCCATCGGGATTTTCGTCACCGCCAAATTCTTGCAGTTCCGGTAAATCTACTTTTTGACTTGATTCCCGCAACTGTCGGCCCAGCAGTCGGGAACTTTGCACCAGCAAATAAGCTGGATAAAGCAGAATTTGGGTGGCGGTGAGAGTTGCTTCTTTAATTTGACGCCAAGTTCGATCGCAATTGTCAGCGACTTGGCGGGACTGTTTCGATATAAAATTTAATAGTCGGCTTTGGTATGGGCCGTAGTAACCGTTGGACATAAGTTTAATTATTGAATTCAGGGAATTGCTAAATATTGCTGTAAAATCAAAGCGAGCTCTTAATCTCCGCTTCAAACCCTCTGAAACCTTTTTCTTCGCGTCCTAGCGCTAACGCGCCGCTTCGCGTAACGCGTCTTCGCGGTTCAATCCGATCTTTGATTCCTACACAAGTTTGATTTTAGCTAAAAATGAGCGCTTCTGTGTCACCTGCTAGCAACAATATTTCTGCCACTGTCGAAAAGTTGCGCCGCCTCAGCCAAGTGGAGGTTCAGTCTGGCTGGAGGTACTGCGATTCTGACTCGGCTGTCTCTTCGGTAAATATTTGTAACAGGCCTGTTGCCGAACTTAACGGGAAAGGACATATTGCTTGGCCGTCTGGGAAGCAAGTTTTGTATTTGGGCCAGAAATTTGTAATTCCTGACAATTTGCACGGCTATCCTGTGGTTGGTTTGCGGTTGCTGCTGGGTTTGACTTGGTGGGCTGAAGATGCTCAAATTTTTGTCAACGGCGAGTTAGTCGGACAGGGAGATTTATTTGATTTTGCCGATCGAGTTTTGTTGAGTTCGTCGGCAAATCCCGGAGATGAATTTTTAGTAATTTTGCGGTTGGTAAGTCCGGGTCACGATAACGGTGCTTTAGTGCGATCGATTTGTTTGTACGAAGCTGCTGACTCTTCTTGTTTTGATCCGGGTTTTGTGGCTGCCGAATTAGAGATTTTGCAAAATTCGCTCACTCAAAATTTAGAAAATGTAAATTCCCAATACCTCTCCACTGAAACAATAGCAAATCGCCCACTGTTTGTCAAGGGGGAAACGCTGAAATCTGAGATTGATTTGGCGATGGATTTGATTGATTGGTCGGCGGTGGGCGATCGCGAAAAGTTCGATCGCTCGCTGTCTGTTTTGCGGCACAATTTACTGGGATATCTGCGGGCTTTTTCTGGGGATTTAGATGAGGGAACCGCAGAGGACGCAGAGGGCGCAGAGGGAGGAAGAAGGGAGGGGGTTTTTGAGGTTGGAGAAAATAGCAACTCTACATCTATATATATAGGAGAAAGTGGTGTCCTGACATTTTTGTCTGGGGATTTAGATGAGGGAACCGCAGAGGGCGCAGAGGGCGCAGAGGGAGGAAGAAGAGATGAGGTTTGTCAGGGTGGAGAAAATAGCAATTCTACATCTATATATATAGGAGAAATTGGCGAGCTGACATCTATATATACAGGTAAAATCTATTTGGTCGGTCACGCTCATTTAGACTTAGCTTGGCTGTGGCCTGTCCCGGAAACTTGGGAAGCGGCAAAGCGAACTTTTGAGTCGGTATTGAAATTACAATCGGAGTTTCCCGATTTAATTTTCTGCCATTCCACTCCGGCGCTTTATGCTTGGATGGAAGAACATCGCCCGGACTTATTTGCTGCGATTAAAAAACAGGTGGTGGCGGGTTGTTGGGAAGTTGTCGGCGGGATGTGGGTAGAACCGGATTTAAACTTGATTTCCGCTGAATCAATGGTGCGGCAAGTTTTTTACGGACAGCGTTATGCAAAAGAAAAATTTGGAGAATTGATGCGCGTAGCTTGGCTACCGGATACTTTCGGTTTTGGTTGGCAATTACCTCAGATTTTGCGGCAAGGTGGAGTTGATTATTTTGTGACGCAAAAGTTGCGTTGGAACGATACAACGGAATTTCCCCACGGTGCGTTTTGGTGGGAAGGGTTGGACGGTACTAAAATATTTAGCATGATGTCTGCTCCAATTGGTGAAGGCATAGAATCTGTGAAAATGGCAAGTTATGCTTTTGACTGGCAAGTTAAGACTGGTTTGCAAGATGCTCTTTGGTTGCCTGGGGTGGGCGACCACGGCGGTGGCCCGACTCGTGATATGTTGGAGGTGGCAAAACGCTGGAAAATGTCGCCTTTTTTCCCGAAGTTGGAGTTTGCCAAAGCGGTTGATTATTTGTCTTTGATCGAGAGTCAGTTTTTGCCGGAAGTTACGGCAACTAAGTCCGAAAGCTATGTTCCACAATCGGACAACCAGGAGAATTTACAGGCGCGAGAATTGTCAAACTTGTCGGCAATTTCCCCAACTAAGTCCGAAAGCGATGTTTCAGAATCGGACAATCAGGAAAATTGGCCAGTTGTCGAAACCGTCGGGAATTTGCGGGCGCGAGAATTGTCAAACTTGTCGGCAATTTCGGATGCAAATCATTCCATCTCACAACTCAAAACTCTGCCCATTTGGAAAGACGAACTTTACTTAGAATTCCATCGGGGTTGCTACACGACTCGCGCCGACCAAAAACGCCAAAACCGCCGCTGCGAAGAATTGCTCTACCAAGCGGAGTTGTTGTCTTCGCTGGCAACGATTTGTACTGGTGCGGTTTATCCGAAATCCGAGTTAGAATCAGCTTGGAAACAAATTTTGTTTAACCAGTTTCACGATATTTTGCCCGGTTCTGCGATCGCCCAAGTCTACGCGGATGCTAATATAGCCTTTGCTGAGGTCGATCGCACTTGTCGCGAAATCCTGCTAAAATCTTTGGATGCAATCTCCACTCAAATTTCTCTGCCGAATCCCCCCCAGCCCGATGCTCAACCGATTTTGATTTTCAATACCCTCAATTGGTCGCGCTCTGAGGTTGTCGCCGTACCGCTTCCCGATTCCGCTGATTCAGCTTGGCAAATTTACGACTTGTCCCGACGGCGACTGACTTCGCAGATTGTCAGGGGCGATCGACTCGAATCGCAATCTAAACTATTATTCTGGGCAAATAATCTCCCTGCCGTTGGCTACCAGGTGTTTTGGCTGTGTCGCGAAGACGCTCAAACTGTGGATAATGCGTCCGCGAGTCCAGAAACTGAAAAAAAGACAGAGTTATCAAAACTTACATACGGTATAGCACAAAAAAACACAGTTAGTCAAGAAACGCCTTTTGCAGCCGCACAAATGGTTTTAGAAAATGAATTTATTCTGGCAACAGTAGACGGCAAAACTGGGGATTTATCCAGCATTTGGGATAAAGTAAATAACCGAGAAGTCCTGAATGCAGCAGGCGGCAATCAACTGCAAGCATTTCAAGACAGCGGTCAATATTGGGATGCTTGGAACATTGACCCAAATTATGAAAAACATCAACTACCAGCGCCGACACTCAAAGATATTTCCTGGATAGCACAGGGAGAAATACGGCAGAGTTTGCGCGTAGTCCGACAAATTGGCAAATCGGAGTTTTGCCAAGATTATATAGTAGAAATAGGTTCGCCGCTGCTGAAAATCAAGACAGTGGCAGATTGGCAAGAAAAGCACGTTTTAGTAAAAGCAGCCTTTGGCTTAAATGTAGAAGCAGATTTTGCAACTTGCGAAATTCCCGGCGGTGCGATCGCACGCACAACCAAGCCGCAAACACCCGCCGAAACAGCCAAATGGGAAGTGCCGATTTTGCGCTGGACTGATATCAGCAATGACGGTTTTGGAGTGAGTTTGCTCAATGATTGCAAATACGGTTGCGACCTTCAGCCAAATCAAATTCGGCTGACATTGCTTCGGGGTTCGACTTGGCCGGATGAACAAGCAGATGTAGGAGTTTCCGAATTTACTTGTGCAGTCTATCCCCACGCTGGAAATTGGCAAGAAGCCGGCACAGTTCGACAGGGTTACGAGTTGAATTTGCCGCTGCTAGTCAAGGTGTTGCCGCAGTTAGGAGAAAATCGAAACAAGAGTTTACCCGCAGTTGGTAAATTCTTGGATTTGTCCGCCGAAAATTTAGTGTTGATGGCATTCAAACAATCGGAAGATGATTCTAATGTCGGGATTTTGCGGTGTTACGAGTGTCACGGTGAAGAGGCAAAGTTGGAATTAAACAGCGATTTGGGTTTGGCGATTAGTCACCCCGTCGATTTATTAGAACAACCCATAAATTTGCCCCAGAAGTCAGACGATGGGACAAGTTTCACAATATCACCGTGGAAAATAGCGAGTTTTGCAGTCAATTTATCATTACCAATTCAGATATAGCGGTTCTCAAAAAAGTGAGGTAGGCCCTATGCCCTATGCCCTATGCCCTATGCCCTATGCCCTATGCCCATGAGTACCTCATCTTTCTGAGAAAGGCTATAGTACCCCATCGCAAATTTATCCCACCTTTTGAGACGTTGGGAACTTAGTGCCAACAAAATTTGTCAACCTGCGCCAATTAGCTCTCACAACTTTCTTCTGATCTAAAATATGCAAAAGTACGAACGCTAAAAATGTGTACGCCAGCCAAAAATGCAAACTCCTTCCCAGCTCAACCATTGCGGAATTCTGCGGAAAGACATCCGGCAAAACAAGGCCGAAAAATTTCACATTGTTACTTTTGAAAGAGTTAGAAAAAAAGAAACCACTAACCGGAACTAGCCACATAAAAACGTACAAAGTTGCGTGCAGAGCAAAATTTTTGTACCATTCCTTGGTAAACTTTGGCAGGCGTTTCGTATATTTTTTCGACCATACCCGGAGGAGAGTTAAAATCCGCCAAGTCAGCAAAGCCATTGTCAGCACGGCTACGGATTTGTGAAAATCGTACAGGGGGCCTCGAATAAACAATTCTCTCGGCAATTGAGCCATAAACGTACCGGTAATAAACAGCACTAAATAGCAAGCTGACATTACCCAGTGTAAGGACATCAGTTGTTTGAACGCAGAATTAAGTCTGGGTTTCGCAGCGGGTTTTACGGTACTCACTCTTTCTTACCTCCTTAGCGTTTGCTGCACAAGATTAAGTATAAACTATAGGACTAAAGCTCGTGGCCGATTGTGCATTATAAGATTTACTTAACTTAAGTATTATAAATATTTATTAAACAGTCTAATTAATTAGATTCACGATCGTCATTCCCAACACAAAACGATCGTACTGGGGTCGATCGCCTCCCAAGCAGTTTTCCTGTCGTGTATCCCCAAAGCCACCGCACTCATCTCACCCGATAATTGCAACCGCCGCCCGGTTCATCCGCAGCCCCGACCAATATCCCAAACCGAATCCGAAGTAGGTCAGTCCCAATACTAGGTATTTGAGTGTTATCGTATATACTTAAAATCAGTGATTGCCGGTTTTTTTTATTGTCTAGGATGCTAAAAGTACAGACTGGGTAATTGCAGCTAAACCTGCTGGCATTGCAACTAGCGGGAAATATCGTCGGCCGACCGTGTACCAGCTACAAACAAACACAGTGGTTGCATTGGGAAGCGAAAATCAGGGTGCTGGACAAGTGGTATTTTTGTTACAAGTTGTAACTTTTTTCAAACAACAGGTTTAATTTAGTTTCACAAAAAAGTTAAATTCCAGAAAGTAAAATTAATTACAGTCGAGTTAAGCTAAAAGTGTTTGCTAAAAAAAGTCATTCAAGCAGCCCCGAAACCAACTATTCTCACTTGCTCGACACGGACGGCGAGTTCGCGACAGCCAAACTTTCGTGCAGCCAACAAGTCGAACAAGATTGGTATGGAACTCTCTACGAGAATTTTCCGGGCATTTACTTCGTTCTCGACGCTTTGGGAAGAGTTTTTTCGCTAAATCAATTCGGCGCGTCTCGCCTTGCCTACAAATCGCAGGAATTAATTTGTCATTCAATCTTTAACATATTTTATTGCCAAGAGCAAGGCAAAATGCAGGCAGAATTTGCCGGATTGGCCCAGCCGGAAAACGGTACGCCAACTCCAAAAATTGCCTGTTGGGAAGGCTGCTTGACTTGCAAAGACGGCAGGATTATGAGGGTAAAAGCAACCGCGCGCCCAATGCCGGCGGTAGATTGGAAAATAGAGGAAAATACTAATGGTCGCTCAATTGCGAATTTCCAACGGCCGGCTATACTGTTAGTTTGCGAAGAAATTAAGGCTGCTTCGGAGTCGCCCACGTCGCCCAACCAGAGAGGAAATTGGCGCAGTCCAACTTTAGCGATCGCAAAATTAGCCAAAAGTCAACTTAAAGAACGCCACAATATAGAAGGCTTCATCCGCGAAGTAACAGAAACCGCTGTTAGTATTGTCAACTGCGATCGAGCCAGTATTTGGCTGTATGGCGAAGACAAAACGCAACTTCACTGCATCGACCTTTACGAACAAAATACTAAACTCCATTCTGTACAAATAATCATCACAGCAGCAGACTGTCCGGCATATTTTCAAGCTTTAAAATCGGCAAGTGCGATCGCTACTGTGGCCGCAGAAAATGACCCCAGAACACGAGAACTTGTCGGTCTTTATTTGCTCGATCAGGGTACGACTTCCCTGTTAAACGTACCGATTGTGCTAGCAGGTCAAAGGTTGGGAATAGTCAGCATAGAACGCCAGGGTTCCGACGGTGATTGGACGGAAGAAGAACACGAATTTACCCAAATATTAGCAGATTTTGTATCCTCAAGTTTGTCAGCTAGCGAAAAGTTAAAATTAGAAGCACTGCGGCACGAACAGCAGCAAAACTTGCTGACCCAATACTACGATCAACTAGAAGAAAGAGTAGAAAGACGCACTGCTGAACTCAAAAAAGCTAACCAAAAACTGCAAAAAGAAATAATTAAAAGAAAACAAGCAGAAGCCGAACTTCGCCTGCAGCAACAAGAACAGCAAATTATTTTTGATTCCGTGCCGGCGATGATTTGGCTCAAAGATACCGAAAGTCGCCTGCTGCGAATTAATCAAGCCGCGGCTGCATCGAGAGGTTTGCCCGCAGCTCAATTAGAAGGTAAATCTTTTTATGAAATCTATCCAGACGAAGCAGAGCAATATTATTTAGAAGATTTGGAAGTAATCAATTCTGGCGTTCCCAAGCAGGGGCAAGTCGAACTATTACCAACAGCATCGGGTCAAAAATGCTGGGTGCGGACAGATAAAATACCTTACCGCGATGAAACAGGTAAAGTCGCTGGCGTAATCGTGTTTGCAGTAGATATTACTGATTTAATTAGAGTCGAAAAAGAACTGCGAGAATATCGAGATCGCCTCGCACAAAAAGTCGAAAAACGTACTGCTATGTACAGGCAAGCCATGACCGCTTTGTACTCGGCAAATACGCAATTGCAACAGTTAATTAACAACCGCTATTCCTCTGGCGAAAATGGCAGCAGCCACTCAGCAGATCGCTTGCTCGAATGCGAAGCTTATTTTGAAGCAGTTGCCGTGGCTGACCGCGATACAATTTTGAGCGTCAGCAGTAATTTTGCGGAACTTTTCGGTTACGAACCTGCGGAAATGGTGGGAATGAGCTTGCTGGAACTACTGTCCCCGAAATCATACAAACAGGCGTCGCAAATGATTTCTGCAGCCAGCAATACAGTCTGTGAAACTATTTTTCTCAAGCGAGATGGAACTGCTTTTCCTGCTGACGTTCGCAGCAAATTCGTATTTTGGGAAGGTCGTTTAGTCCAGGTGAAAGCAGTCCGAGACCTCACAGAACGCAAATTGATCGCAGCAGAATTAGAGCGATCGCGCTCTCTGCTACACGCTACCTTAGAAGCAACGGCAGACGGCATTCTCGCCGTTACTACCGCCGGAGAAATGATTAGTTATAACGAAAAGTTAGTTCAAATGTGGGGAATTTATGAAGAAGTTAGAAACTCAATGGATAGAACGGTGCGGCTGGCATTTCTCACTAAGCAAGTTAAAGATCCGAGAGCTTTTTTGCAGAGAGTTAAAGAATTTTATAGCGATGCGGAGTCGGAAGGTTGCGATATTCTAGAATTTAAAGACGGTCGCACTTTTGAGCGCTACACGCAGCCAATTCGAGTCGGACAAAATATTATTGGCAGGGTGTGGCGCTTCCGCGATATTACCTCTCGCGAAAAGGTGACGGCAATGTTGGGAGATTCTCAAAGGCGCTTTCGGGCAATTTTTGATTCTTCTTTCCAATTTGTGAGCTTATTGAAACCGGACGGCACTCTGCTGGAAGCTAACCAAACTTCTCTGGATTTTGCGGGAATTAAGCTACGGGATGTTGCAAATAAACCGTTTTGGCTGTTGCCTTGGTGGGGAGATTCTGAGGAAGTTAAGGAACAGTTGCAAGAGGCGATTTCTCGATCGGCAAAAGGTGAATTTGTCCGCTATGAAGTGGAAGTTCAAGGTGTAAATCGAACCGCAACTGTTGATTTTTCTCTCAAACCGGTCGCGGATGAAACTGGCAAAATAGTATTGTTGCTGCCGGAAGGTCGGGACATTACTGAAAGTAAGCAAGCCCAAGTCGCGCTGCGGCAACAAATAGAACGGGAACGTTTGATCGCACAGATTCAATCGCGCATCCGTTCTTCTCTAGATATCCAAGATATTCTCAACACTACAGTAGCGGAAGTGCGGGAGTTTTTGGTAACAGATCGCGTGCTGGTTTTCCGCTTCCGACCCGACTGGAACGGAGATGTGGTGGTGGAGTCGGTTGCAGAAGGATGGATGCCACTCAAGGGGATGGGAATTGAGGATTGCTGTTTTGCCACTACTTACATCGGACAGTATTTAAAGGGCCGCATTCGCGCCATCGAGGATGTTCATGCTTCTAATTTGAGCGAGTGTCACCTTAATTTTTTGGAGGCGTGTCAGGTGAAGGCAAATTTGGTGGTGCCGATTGTCCAACAGGGAATAGAACCTAGGGAAGGTAACGGTTCTTGTCAAGTGCCGAAGTTGTGGGGTTTGCTGATTGCCCACCACTGTTCGGCACCCCGCCAGTGGCAGCAGTTTGATGTGGATTTGCTGAGTCAGTTGGGCACTCAAGTTGCGATCGCGATCGAACAATCTTTACTTTACCAGCAGCTAGCTGCTGCCAACCAGCGACTGGACGGGTTGGCGAATTTGGACAGTCTGACTCAACTAGCTAACCGCCGCCGTTTTGACGAGGTGATCAACCGGGAATGGGAGCAGTCGAGCTCTTCGGAACCGCTATCTTTGATTCTGTGCGACATTGACTGTTTTAAACTTTACAACGACAATTACGGCCACCAAGCCGGGGATGCTTGTTTGCAGCAAGTGGCGCGGGCGATCGGGGATGCTTGCACAAACGCACCCCCAGAACGCCTCTATTTGGCTGCTAGGTACGGCGGCGAGGAATTTGGGGTTATTTTGCCAAATACGGATATCGTGGCTGCACAGGCTGTTGCTGAGGGAATCCGCAGCCGCGTCAAAGCCTTGGCAATTCCCCACATCAAGTCTGTTGTCGGCGATTATGTGACTCTCAGCTTGGGGGTGGCGACGATTTCTGAAGGTCAAAACTCGCCGAAAATGCTGATTGAAGCTGCTGATAAGGCGCTTTATGCAGCTAAGTCTGGCGGGCGCGATCGAGTGGCGATTAGCCAGTAATTATTAGTTGTTATTGGTTATTGGTTATTTCTTATTGTTTGTTACCTGCTACTAAGGAATTGGTACCCGAAACTAAATACACAA
Organism: Microcoleus sp. D2_18a_D3; assembly: GCF_036702455.1. Classification (NCBI taxonomy): domain Bacteria; kingdom Bacillati; phylum Cyanobacteriota; class Cyanophyceae; order Oscillatoriales; family Microcoleaceae; genus Microcoleus; species Microcoleus sp. D2_18a_D3. The sequence continues at coordinate 72,740 of NZ_JAUBTK010000012.1, read as the reverse complement.
TGAATAAATATCGATAGCGAACTACCGAGCTTTATTCATGAAAAATTTTAAGCACAAATTTGATAGTATTATCGAAAGCTCCACATATAGCGGTTCTTGGTCAGGTGAGGTACATCCTTGAAGCTAAAAAGCTTGACAATCAAGGAATTAAGGGTACCTCACTAGGGTCAATACTTAGGACAGTTTTTGATTCCCAACCTGAGAATAAGGGTTTCAAGGCTCCAAGGCAATTGAGCTACCAACGGAAAATCGAGGGTGTCAGATTACGAACTAAAAACTGTCCAGACTATTATGGGGAAAGAATTTTGTAAAGGATGATAAATAAACCTACCAAAATAAGTAACACAGCAAATACTGTACCAAGCCAGCTATCTGTTTGAAGGTGGATTTCAAATGAGTGTATTTTTACCAAACCGCCACCCACCAAAGTTACAGCAAGAGTTATAAGTATTAGTCCACTAATTACGGCGTCAGACCAATCCATACGATTACATCCTAGATGTTCCTTTTGTCTAAACTAAAGGTTTTGACAAGAGGGATAGCAAAGAGCGTTCAATTTAATAGTAATCTACTTTTGGCAAAAAGTCATTAGGGATGTAGCACGAAATCATCCTGCTGGTAAGGAGGTGAGTGTGCCAGTGGCGCTGTAGGGTGATGTCGAGGATTAGCAAAATTTGTACCAGTTCCAGAAGTCTTGCTCGTCAACTCGATCGAATGCGATCGCCCACAGCCCTCTCCAATGCTTGATAGGCGATCGCACCCTGAGAACACAGAGAGAGTTGACCGTTGAGGGTGCAGACTAATGTTATTGGTTATTGGTTATTAGCAGCCCCAAGCGAGTAACAAATAACCAATAACTGATAACAGTCAACCGTCAACCGTCAACTGACAAAAGTTTTTGAAACACCTCATACATATCCTCAGCCAACTTTTTAGGATTCCACAAAGGTGCGAGATGTTCTGGCTGCTTAGATTTTACTAAATGCTCTTTCACCGCATTTCGGAAACCAGCATCCCTGCCAAACTTAACTCCCCACTGCGTGTATTCCTCCCAAGTCCACGCCGCACCAACATCAAGATTTGCACTTTTCAGAAAAGCGTAACCCATGCGCGAAAGATATTGGTCGCCGGAGCGAGTTACGACTGGCAAATTCGCCCACAAAGCCTCTAAATTGTGAGTCCCCCCGTTGTAAGGATAGGAATCTAAAAGCACGTCGGCTACATAATAAATAGCCCGGTGTTCTTCCTCACTTCGGGTTTGCCCTATAAACTTAATCCGACCAAAATCTACTCCCTGAATTTCACATTCTTCGCGGTAAGTGCTGTGAATAATATCGGGGTCGCCTTGACCTTTGCGGATTAACACACTATCTGGTACTTCCTTAAGAATTGTAACTTGAGCTCGTACCATTTCGGGATTGGTTTTTCGCCCTGGCGCAACGCACAGATAAGTCATTTGATCCAAGCCAATTCCAAGAGCATTTCTAATCGCCTCTCGATTCACAGGAATGCTTTGCAGTGCGCCAATTGCTACGGAACAAACAGGCAATCTTACTAACTGTTCTAAGTAATTTTTTTCCACACCAGGGGGGTGAGTGTGTTCGTCGCAGAGAAAGTAGTGATTATCTGAAATGTAGGGTGCGTCAAATCCCAGCCAAGACACGCAAATTCCCGCAGGATATTGATACAGCACTTCGACATTTGTTGGGACTGTCATCGAGTCTAAGTCTATCAAAACATCCAAGTTGTCTTGCGCTACTTCGGCAAAGAGTTCGCCGCCGTCAGCAAAGCCGTTTGGATATTTTTTAGGCCAGTAAAACTTGCCCGCCATGTCTTCAAACCGCTGCGTAACTTCATCTCGGTGGAGTTTGCCGGTGACGTAAAGGTGAACGTGGGGGGTGATGTGGCTTAATTCGCGAATTAAAGCTTCGCTGCACCAGCCTACTGAGTGGCGGCGGAAGTGTTTGGAAAGGAAGCCGATTTTTAAAGGACGCTGTTCTTTTGTTTGGTAATTTGCTAGGTTGCTTCTGTTAATTTCCTGGCGCTTAGGAACGGCTTTTTGGTAGTATTCTTTGGCAATGAGTCTGTAGAAACTGGCATTTTTTTCTCGGTTGTCTCGCAGGTGAGAAACTGCAAACAGGAAGATTTCGTAGAGCAGTTTTAGTTCGATTACGCTAAAGGTTTCGACCTTTTCGTAGCAGAGTTTTTCGATTTCTTCGAGTTTCTGAATTGCCTGTTTGCTGACACCTGATTGCAGGTAGGAAAAGACGTAGGCTGTAGCTGACATGATGGGGGCATTTTCGCCGCAGTTTTCGCAGTATTTGTCGGCTACGCTGCGGGCTCCGGCGAGGTTGGTGGAATGACTTAGCAAGTCGCACAATTGTTGGTAGGCTTCGCTAAATTTGGGGTTGCATTGGAGCGCCTTTTCAAAATTGGCGATCGCCTCCAACGGCTTATCTTGTTTCTGAATGTGTCCCATCCGGCAGTAAACCTCTGCCCAATTCGGTTTTAATGCCAGGGCTTGCTGATAGCTGGCTAAAGCTTCTTCCAGCCGCCCCTGCATGGAAAAACAACTGCCGAGGTTAGCGTGAACTTCCGGCCAGTCGGGCTTGATTTTCAGAGTGTTTTGATAATTAATAATTGCTTCGTCGTACTTGTTTTGCTGCAAAAAAGAATTGGCTATATTGAAGTGCAGAACTTCTAAGTGCGGCTTTAAAGCTACAGCTTTCTGATAGTAAGCGATGGCGGCGTCGAGATTGCCTTGTTGCGATCGCGCGCTGCCGATGTTACCGTAAGCTTCGGCCCAATCCGGTTTAATGGCGATCGCTTTTTCGTAGCTTTCGATGGCTTCCTCGCGCTTTCCTTGGCTGAAAAGTCGATTACCTAAGTTAAAGTGGAAGTCTGCACCGACTAGCTGCGGGTTGAGTTCGGATGTTCTTTTAAAACAGGCGATCGCAGCTTCGATGTTGCCGTGTTTCTGATATACTTTCCCTAAGTTCCAGTGAGCGCCCGCTAAATCGGGACTGAGGGCAATGGCTTGCTGGTAATGGGCGATCGCTTCTTCCAAACGCCCCATTTTGAAATACATACTGCCGATATTGGCCCGCACTTCCGCAAAATTTGGCTGCAATTCTAGGGCTTGAGAATACGATCGAATCGCAGCTTCTGTTTTGCCTACTGCTTGCAAAGCATTGCCTAAAGTGACGTAAGCGTGGATGAAATCCGGTCGGATTTTTATCGCTTGCTGACAAGCTGCGATCGCCTCTTTAATTTTACCTTGAACTAAAAAGTTTTCTGCCAGTGTTTTGTAGGGTTCTACTTCTTCAAAATTGGCAACTTGTCCGCTATCTGGAACATTGAGCGCGGTAACTTGTTCGGAAACTTCGGCGGGATTTGTAAATGGAGTATTTAAAGTCTCAGTGGTTGGTGCTGGCGGCAAATTGATGCTCGAAGGCTGCAAGCCGTAGCCTTCATCTTTGTTGACAGATACTGGTTGCTGTTCGCCTGATTCTGTTTCTAATTCGATAAAGTTGCTGTCGGTAGTTTCCCCCTGTTTTTGTGCGAGCAAACTCGATAGTTTCTCAGCCGCGCTGGCATCTCCCGGTTGCTGTTGCAGCACTTTTTGATAGCAAGCAATTGCTGCATCTAACTTTTGTTGCTGCTGTAAAACGCTGCCCAGCATCATATTAACCGAAGACAATTCAGGATTAATGGCGAGAGCTTTTTGGTAATAATTTGCCGCCTCTTCCAATTGCCCTAATTGGTAATACATACTGCCGAGATTCGCGCTGGCTTCAGCAAATTTTGGCTGAATTTCTAAAGCTTGCAAGTAAGCTTGAATTGCCACTTCCAGTTTGCCTTGAGCGTGCTGGGCATTGCCCATTGTCAAGTAAGCAGCAGCAAAATTGGGTTGAAATTTAAGAGCGAGATTGCAAGAGGCGATCGCCTTTTCAAATTCTCCTTGCAAAACATAAACTTCCGCCAACTTTTTATGAACTTCTGCATCTTTTGGATTAAACTCTAAAGCTTTCTGATAGTTCTCGATTGCGCCACCGAGATCACCTCGATCTTTCAGCCAATTTCCCTTTTGAAAATAATCTCTCACTGCCTCTAAACCTACTAAAGAATTCCCGATCATTGGCTCTGCCACTCTTACAGGTTTTACACTAATAATATTCAACCATTCTACCCACTCTCGGGATCGCACCGACCAAGTACACCCTCGATTTATATATTCTACCTGCTGTCTCAGATGATTTTCAGCAGTTGCGCCGCCCGCACCCGTGCCCTCATTTAATACTCCGACTATCGCCTCTAAAAACCGCCTTGTATATCCCTCCCAATCTGGTTTACCCGCCCGCTTCCAATTAGTTATCGATGCAAAATTTTCCACCCCTGACATTGAAACTAGACGGGCAAATCCAGCAGTTGTTTCCGGCAAAGCTGCCAATTCACTCGTCACAATCCGGCAACCGCTGGCCATTGCCTCCATCACGGCAATAGATGAGGTTTCTAAATAGGTATTCGGGTAAGCTAAAACCGCGACTGAACGCAGTTGCCGGACGAGTTCGGGTTGCGGTACGGAACCGATGTACTCGACGCCTTCTGTTTCCTGACACTGGCGGTAAAGTTGACCGAAAAAAAGCTTGTTATCATTGTCGTCTATTTGGTGTACTTTCATGCTTGAAAATACTTTTAATCTGGTTCCGGGGACAGCTTGGCGAATTTCGGGAAAGACTTTTAACAAAATATCAAGTCCGCGAAAGGGAGTGCTGGTGTAAGCTAGAATGGGCGGTCGAGATTTATGAGAGAGGATAGAAATATTATCGGCGAAAATGTTAGCAAAACAAGGTGCGATCGCATTTCTTAAAACACAACTGCGATTAAAGTCAATCCCAAAGCGCCGATGAAATTGCTCGCGCTGCCAGTCGCTGACAAATACAAAGGCATCGCAAGCATTGATTTCTCGAACGTTCTTAAAATCTTGGAGGAATACAAAGCCGGGTTCGTTATGAATCCACAAAATTAATTGAGTGCGATCGCCCAAAAGCGGCTTGATTTCCAGCGCTTTGCCGACTATATTGACTATAACTAAAAAATCGAGCGCTCGCAGCAATTCTAAATTAGATTTGTCCCCCACCCTACGCCTGCAATCAACGCCGCGCGAAATCCCCGACTCGGAAGTATTGTTGAGCAAAAATACCTCGTTTCCCTGTGCAGCCAACGCCTCAGCTAAGTAACAAATAGCCGACTGAGTGCCGCCCAAAGGTTGGCAGTAAGGAGTTTCAATATTGTAATCCCAAGTGTAGGTATCGAGAAATCCGATTTTCATTCAATGGTATAATCTTAAAACTATTAAGGAGTACCGAACATGACCACAGAACAAGATCCCGTAAAATTGATGAAACAGCAAGTCGGCTTTGCTGCTGCCGATCGCGTAAAATCTGGTATGATTGTCGGACTCGGCACCGGGTCAACTACAGCTTATACTATTCAAGCGTTGGGCGATCGCATAAAATCCGGTCAACTCAAAGATATCAAGGGAGTACCGACATCTTTTCAATCTGAAGTGTTAGCCAAACAGTACGGAGTCCCGCTGGCAACACTAGATGAAATCGACAGAATTGATGTTGCTATTGACGGCGCGGATGAAGTAGATCCCCACCTCAACTTAATTAAAGGTGGCGGCGCGGCCCACACCCGCGAAAAAGTAGTAGATTACCTCGCAAATCAGTTTATTGTAGTAGTGGACAGTTCCAAAATCGTAGATAAATTGGGTTCGACTTTTCGCGTGCCCATCGAAGTTATACCAATGGCATTAACACCAGTGATGCGCGCCATTGAAAAATTGGGTGGCAAACCCGAACTCCGCATGGGCGTGAAAAAAGCAGGCCCCGTAATTACCGATCAAGGTAATATGGTAATCGATGTCAAATTTGATGACATTGCCAACCCCGGCGAAATGGAAAAAAGCTTGAACAACATTCCCGGTGTCTTAGAAAATGGTTTGTTTGTAGACTGTACAGATTTGGTTTTAGTCGGCGAAATCACAGACGGAAAACCAGTAGTACGGGAGATTTCTAAATAGTCAAAACGGCCCCACTGGTGGTCAAAAACTCTTTGTGGAACAGGCATCTTGCCTGTTCATGAGAATGCTGCAATATGGGAGTTACAACCCGCAAAACTACCAAAAACCAGGTTTCTTACCCTATAGCAACCGCCAAGACTATTAAAAAGTTCTTAATCAGTGAAACCCTTGCGATTGTTACATCTTCCTTCTTCCTTCTTCCTTCTTCCTTCTTCCTTCTCCCTTCTCCCTTCTTCCTGACATCCGTTACATCCGTTACAGAATCCGTTGCCGAACTTCCTTCTTCCTGATGCTATAGCTTTGACTTTGATTATGATGATGCAATATCGCAGATTCGGTCGCACAGAATTATCCATGCCCGTCTTTTCCTGCGGTGGCATGAGATATCAGTACAAATGGCAAGACGTGCCAGCCAATGAAATTCCCCCAGACAATCAACAAAATCTAGAAGCGACGATTCGCTACTCGGTTGAATGCGGCATCAATCACATAGAAACTGCTCGCGGTTACGGCACTTCCGAGATGCAACTGGGGTGGATTTTTCCGAATTTTTCCCGCGAAAAGTTGATAGTGCAAACGAAAGTTAGTCCCAAACCAAACTCCCAAGAGTTCCGCGAAGACTTTGAAAAATCATTAGCTTATTTGCAACTGGAATACGTCGATTTACTGTCACTACACGGCATTAACACGTGGGAATTGCTAGAGGAGTCTATCCGTCCGGGCGGCTGCATGGATGTGGCGAGAAAGTTGCAAGCAGAAGGGAAAGTTAAGTTTATTGGTTTTTCCACTCACGGCCCGACGGATGTGATTGTCAAAACAATTGAAACTAATCAATTTGATTATCTTAACTTGCACTGGTACTACATCAATCAAAGTAATTGGCAGGCTATTGAAGCTGCTAAACGTCACGATATGGGCGTTTTTATTATCAGTCCTTCCGACAAAGGCGGTCAACTTTACAGCCCGCCGCAAAAATTGGTAGATTTGTGCTATCCGCTGAGTCCGATGGTGTTTAATGATTTGTTTTGTTTGTCGCATCCGCAAGTACACACTTTGAGTTTGGGGGCAGCCAAACCTGAAGATTTTAACGAGCATCTGAAAGCTGTAGAATTGTTAGATAGAGCTGATGAAATTTTGCCACCGATATTAGAAAAATTAGAAAAAGCAGCAATTGATAAATTAGGAGAACATTGGTTTAAGACTTGGCACGTCGGTTTACCAACTATCGAAAATACTCCCGGAGGTATTAATATTTATGTGATTTTGTGGCTGTGGAATTTGGCGCAGGCTTACGATACGATCGACTATTGCAAGATGCGCTACAACCTCTTAGGTAATGCGGGCCACTGGTTCCCCGGCCAAAAAGCCGATCGCCTCAATGAATTAGACTTGCGCCGCTGTCTAGCCCACAGTCCCCACGCTGCTAAAATTCCCGGTATTCTTCAAGCAGCCGATCGGCTTTTTGGAGGCGAAGCCATCCAACGCTTGTCCCAAGAATAATCGCAAAAAAACCCGGTTTCGAGACAGAAACCGGGTTGGTGAACCGGAGCACGTGAGTTAGTTACGCGCATACAATTAGCCTATACTTGAGAAACTCTCACAACCATCGCCCATCCGTCTCATCCATTCGGGCGATACAACTTTTTTTCTCAACTCACTCCCATTTTGCTTTAATCTGAGATAAAACAGTTAATAATTCACTTAGGTACTTTTTATGACTCTCAAACGCCGAGATTTCTTGTATTTGGTGACTGCCACCGTCGGAGCCATTACCGCAGGTGCTTGCCAAGCGTCAGGAAATAATGTATCTCAAGCAAGTCCAATTGCAGAAAGCCCAAAAATAGCCCAAACTCCGGGGCCTTTTACACTGCCACCTCTGCCCTACGAATACAATGCTTTAGAACCGCACATCGATGCGCGGACAATGCAATTTCACCACGACAAACACCACGCCGCTTACGTTAAAAACCTCAACGATGCTGTCAGCAAATACCAGCAACTAAAAAATATCACTGCGGAAAATATGCTGCGAGATTTGAGCAAAGTGCCGGAAGATATTCGCACAACCGTGCGTAACAATGGCGGCGGACACCTAAATCACAGTATGTTTTGGGAAATCATGAGTCCCAACGGCGGCGGCGAACCTACAGGGGCAATTGCAACAGCAATTAAGCAAACTTTCGGCAGTGTTGACGATTTTAAAACAAAATTTAACGAGGCCGGCGCCAAGCGTTTTGGCAGCGGTTGGGTGTGGCTAGTCCGTAATAAAGCTGGCAAACTTGAGATTACAACTACGGCAAATCAAGACACTCCTTTCATGGAGGGCAACTATCCAATTATGGGTAACGATGTTTGGGAACACGCTTATTATCTCAAATACCAAAATTTGCGCGCCGACTACTTAAAAGCTTGGTGGAATGTTGTTAATTGGGCAGAAATTAACAAGCGCTACGAAAAGGCGATCGGGTAGTTTTCAATTAGATGAAATACAGGACACGGCCGATGAAATACAGGACACGGCAGTGCCGTGTCCCTACTAGCGCACGGGACGATCGAACTGCTGTACAACTTTCCGCAAGTAAACGCAGTGCCGCGCACCCTGACTCGTGGGCGTTGTGAATGCTTCTACTGACTCAACGGTGCCGCCCAAATGCTCGATCGCCCTTTGCAACTCCGTTTCTTCCTCCACCGTCCAATTTCCACGGTAAAGTACAGCCAAACCGCCATTTTTCAGCAGAGGCAGCGCGCATTTAGCGCAGATAGGAGCGGCTCCAACAGCTCGGAGAACGGCTAAATCATAAGCTTGTTTGTGCTGCGGCTGTCGGGCAATTTCATCGGCTCTGCCCAACAAAGTCGCAGCATTTTCTATGCCTAAAGACGGCAAAACTGTTTCCAAGAAATCAATTTTCTTGCGAGTAGAATCGAGCAAAGTAACTGATAGTTGCGGCAGGGCGATCGCGATCGGCAACCCCGGAAAACCCCCACCTGTCCCGATATCGATCACTTTCTGCACCGACTCGGCGGCAAATTCGGGATTTTCCGCCGAATTGTGATTAGCTGGCAGCAGTCTCGCAATTCCCCGCAGAGAATCCCACAAATGTTTTTCCCAAAACTCCATCGGCTCAGTAATTCGAGTTAAATTCAAGGAGCGATTTCCCTCGACAATTAACTCGTAAAGCCGCTGAAATTGTTGCTGCTGGGACTCATCAGGCTGCCAATTCAGCGTTTTTTGCCACAACTCGTTCATCTGGGGCAACACAGGCATTGTAATTTGATTCATCTTCTATTCCCACTCTTTTGTAAGCTCTGCAAATTCTCTGCACTTAAAAATGCTTCATAATGCGATATACCCGCCGCAGTAACGAATGACTAATGACTACTGACTAATGACTAATGACTAATGACTAATGACTAATGACTAATGACTAATGACTAATGACTAATGACTAATGACTAACAAAACTGGTTTCCTTAGCTTCTAATTTAGCCCGATCGACCTCCTGCAAATCCCCGTGGTCTAAAGTCCAAAATCGATCGGCAACGCTCAACAAATCGCTAGCATCGTGAGTGACAATCAACAAAGTCCAGTGACTTTTCAACTTACTCAACAAGCTTACCAACTGCCGCCGCATCGACCAATCCAAACCCGCCGTCGGTTCGTCCAAAAGTAGCAAATGCGGCTGCCGAATTAGCTGCACCGCCAGGGCTACCCTGCGCTGTTGTCCGCCGCTCAAAGCGTGGGGGGAAGCGCGCAGCGGCAAATGTCCGAGTCCCACTTCTGCCATTGCTAAGTTAATTTGTTCTTGTCCCAATTCAGGATGACCCAACCGCAATTCTTCTAAAATTGTGCCTCCGCAAAAATGCCTTTCTGGAAACTGGAATACTAACCCTCCTAACTGTTGCAAGTGTTCCGGTGTTAATTCTTGTTCCCGCCAACGGATGTCGCCGCTAGTTTTTTCCGCTAAACCTGCTAATATTTCTAATAGCGTACTTTTGCCTGAACCGCTGCGACCCACAATCAGCCCCATTTGCTGCGAGGGAAGTTCTAAGTTAATATTTTTCAGAATAGCATTCGGACAGGCTGTAGGATGATATACTAAGTTTTTTAGATAAAGCATTAACGCAATTGGTAATTGGGGAGAAGGAAGGCACTACACGAATTTTGACACGGATACACGGATTAATTATCGAGCCTCAGCCATTTGTTTCTGGTTGTTGCCGATCGCACACAATTATTTTACATAAATCTTTACAAAAATTTCCTTTCTTTTCAGGATGGGCGTTTGATTTTTCGGTTTTTTCATGGTATATTTTAATAATGGGAATCTGTCCTTTAATATATTACAAGTCACACTTCCATTATTAAAATATACCTCAACAACCATAAAAAATCAAGCAAATTTCACTCTTTTTTTGGTCGCGGCCCGAGAGTCTGAAGATTTAACTCTCTTGTTTCTAGTTTACAGTATATTCCATTCAGAGAATTGACGATGACGAAAACCCCTTTAGCATCGCTGGGCAAGCAAATGTTAAGTTCTAAACAGACAGTGCGGGCGATCGCCAGTGCAGGAGCGATCGCCCTCAGCCTCTGCATTAACTCAGCAGTAGCGGGCGATCCCTTTCGCAGCAGCAACCCGCAGGCGATCGGGCCCAACACCGAAACCGCTTTCAAAACAATGTTTCAGCAAGGAAACTACAAACAAGCAAAAACTCAAATTCAACAAGCACTATCAGCCGAACCAAACGAGCCGCTAGCCTATGCAATGGCAGCCTCCCTATCCTACATCGAAAAAGACTTCAACTCGATGAATTCCTACGCGCAAAAAACCCGCGAAGTCGGCGAAAACTTGACTAAAACTAATCCATTGCGCGGCAACATCTACACAGCAGCCGGTCACTTTCTAGAAGGGGCGAACATTATAGCCAAAGAAGGAACAGCCAAAGGCGCGCCCCAAGCTTTGAGTAAATTGCGAGTAGTATTTCAATACCTAGAGGCCGCCGATAAAATAGCGCCCAACGACCCCGAACTCAACCTGATCAAAGGCTACATGGACTTAATGCTAGCCACAAACCTGCCATTTTCCAACCCCAACGAAGCAATTCAAAGACTCGAACAAAAAGCCTCTCCCCGCTACTTAGCTTATCGCGGCGTGGCCGTCGGCTATCGAGACTTGAAAAAGTACGATCGCGCTTTAGAATTTGCCAACAAATCCCTAGCAGAAACGCCCAACAATCCCGAAGTTCTATATCTAAAAGGACAAATCTTGTTTTCCCAATCCCAGGGGAAAGACAGCAACAAAACCTTACTTGAGGAAGCCCGAAAAAACTTCGACGCCGCCTTAGCAAAACCAGACCAACTGCCGCGCAGTTTAGTAGCCGAAATTTTCTTTCAGCAGTGCAGAACCCGCAACCGTCTCGACAGCAAATCTCGCGACTGCGACCCGATGCGCGATAAAATTAGAGATGCAGATGGAGTCTGGGGGCCGGCGGCCTTACCACCACTATAAAAAGAGTCAGAGGGAAGTCAGAAGTCAGGAGTCAGGAGAAAAATTCTCCCTCTCTCCCTCTCTCCCAATTTTCCTCTCTCCCGCAATCCCATTCCTGCAATTCCATTCCCTTTATTTGATAAAATTGATGCAAGTAGAGTTTCGCGAGTTTAACCCCTTTGACCTCTGGATTTGGCTGAAGTTCAGCAACGTGCCTTCAAACGGTGAAAAACAGTATGTTGAAGAAGTGTTTGACTCTTGGTTTTTCTTGGGAAAACTGGGAGGATTTAATGCGGAAAATTTGCAAGTTCAAGATGAAGGATTAGACATCAGTGATATGAATTACGATGTTAATCTAGCAGACCAAAGCATGATGGCTTTGATGCACAATATGGGAGAAATGGAGTATCAAGGTTCTTGGGCTCGCTGCTGGTTTGATTTGGGCACTAGCGATGCAATTGGCCTCGATGTTTTGATTAATGTTTTCCAGCAACTGAGCAAAGAATTCGTAACGATTGAAAAACTCATTATTGGCGGGGAAAATACAGACTGGCCCGTTGACAACAGTCGCCGTCGAGAGGCTTTTGCCGCCGATAATTAAACGTTGGCACGACACGGATGACACGGATACACGGATAATGAGTGATGATTGCTGAGTAATATAGAACTTACGCACGGGTAGTAATGAACCGGGTTTTTTGCATCATACTTCGTTACAGCCCGCATCAACGGCAAAAAACCTGCTGGTTGGGCGAAGTCGGAACCCGGTTTCTTTTGTTTTGGTGTTGATGCGTCATGACTGATGACTGATAACTAATTATGCAAAAAGGTACAATTCGCGTAATTGTTTTAGGATTAATTCAATCGGGCGATCGCATTTTCGTGTCAGAATGCGAATATCCGGTCAAACAAGACACCTTTTACCGAGCTCTGGGCGGTGGCCTAGAATTCGGAGAACACAGCATCGACGCTTTGCAAAGAGAGTTTCAAGAAGAAATTCAAGCAGAGTTGACAAACATTAAATATTTGGCTTGTTTGGAAAACTTCTTTGTTTATAATGGCAAAGCGGGACACGAATTAATACAACTATACCAGTGCGATTTTGTTGATTCCAAATTTTATGAATTGGAGAGTCTGGATTTTGCAGACGGAGATGGAGAACATACTGCATTTTGGATGCCGATCGAGCGCTTTCGATCGGGCGAATTGCGCTTAGTTCCAGAACAATTTATCGACTACTGCGAAGGCTGATGCAGTAACAGTTGACAGTTGACAGTTGATAGTTGACTATTACCAATTATATCATGTCCGATCGATTCCCTCCGCTTCGCTTCGCCCGCGATCGATAAGGTTTGAACGCGGTCGATCCACCGGACATGATATTACAAATTAGCGGGTGGATATCACCTAACTGAAAAAGGCTATAATCGATATCTTTAAGTGCAAATATTTCAGGCGACGAGATTCAATCTTTTACAAACTGTTCGGGCAAGCGCCAACTTTGCTGTTCGATCTACTGGCTACAACTCCAGCAAATGCTGCCAATTATCGCTTTGACTCGGTGGCAGTCAAAGAACCTAAATTTGAAATTGAGGGCGTATTCTTGCCACCAGAATCAGATGGTGCAGGCATCGTCTATTTTTGTGAAGTTCAGTTTCAGAAAGATGAACAACTTTACGAACGGTTGTTTGGCGAATCGTTTTTATATTTTTACCGCAATCGCAGTCGTTATAGCGATTGGCAAGCTGTGGTGATTTATCCATCTCGCAGTATTGAACAAAGCGATGTTTATCCTTATCGAGCTCTGCTCAACAGCAATCAAGTGCATCGGGTGTGCTTAGATGAGTTGGGGGATATTCGCGCCTTGCCTTTGGGAATTGCGCTGATGGTGTTGACGACTGTCGAGGAGACTCAAGCGCCAGCAGAAGCAAGGTATTTGCTGAGCCGAGTGCAGCAAGAAGTTGCACCAGAAGCCAGCCGTGACATAATAGAACTATTGACAACTATTATGGCATACAAATTTACACAGTTGAGTCGAGCACAGGTGGAATCGATGTTGGGAATTACGCTGCAGGAAACGAGCTTCTATCAAGAAGCTAAGGTCGAAGGACTGCAGCAAGGACTGCAGCAAGGACTGCAGCAAGGACGACAGGCAGAAGCCTGCGCGCTGATTGTCCGACAATTAACCCGTCGCTTACAACAGGAAGTGTCGGAGGAAATACGATCGCGCCTTGCCAATCTCCCCTTGCCGGTACTCGAAGATTTGAGTGAGGCGCTGTTGGATTTTGCTACTGGGGAGGATTTGCTGGCTTGGCTGGAGGCGCAGCAGTCGGAAAGTCAATAATTTGATGAAATTGTCAGGGCGCTCGATCGGCAAACCAACCCAATTTAGTGCCGCGATTGATAGAGAAAATAATTTTTTTTATCGCTTTATTGGGAGATTGGTCTGGTGATAAAATTTCAATTATCCAATCGGGTGGAATTTCAAAGCGGTTGGCAATTTCTCCATCTCCGTCAAGCGAAATTCTCGACCATTCAAAAACAGCAATATCGGGAACGATCGATCGACCTCCAAAAGTACAGCGCAACTCGGGAAATGCACAGGCTAACTTTTTGCGTTTTTGCTCTTGCGCTTTCAAGTTTGCACGGAAAACTCCTCTGAGTCAATATCCCAGTTTACCCAGCGAATTGCTTCGCGAGCGCATGTCATTTCTGGCGGCACTCGCAAAGCATGAATAAATCCCGTACTCGGACAAGTCATTTTTAATAAATAAATATCTTCTTTTTTCGGAGCACCATCATCACCTTCAAAATCGTCAGGATTGAAGCCATCAATATCGGCATCAATTCTGAGCAGCGTGTATTCTTGGTAGCAATCTAATTCTGTAGCTTGCAATTCTTGACAAATTCTAGCATAACCAATTCCTTGAATTAATACTCGCCTGAGTTCTGCGTTTTCTTCCTCTAACAGCCATTGGGATTGCCATAATTCCGGGTGAATTGCGCCGTATTTTTCAGGTAAGGTTACGCCGTGATACGAGTAGATTTTGTAGCCGTCGGCAAATTCGATCGCGCTTTCTCCTTCTGCGTGGAGGCGGGATTCGCGATCGAGAGAAAGTTTGATGGGGCGAGCGCATACAATACAGGTATTTTCAAACATAAAAATCCAGCCGCATTCTACTAAAAGCTGTTTGACTGCTGCAAAAAGTTTCTGCGCATCTGGTTCTAAAACCATTCCCAAGCCAGAAACGCAGAAATCAGCAATAACCAGAACCTTAAGGAGGTATTTTGGAGTAACTATCCACGAGTATTTCCAAGAGTTGGGAAAAACCGATTGCAATTGTTGTTTTAGCTGTTCTTCCCATTCGATCGACCTCCAAAGTTCCCAGCCTAATTCTGCGATTAATATAAAAGGATGCAAAGCATCTTTTAGCTGTTTTTTAAGTTGCTCGATCTCATTCTCTTGAAATTGGTTCGGAATTTGCACTCGCGATACCATTTCGTGAGGGCTGGTGCAAAAAGTTATTTCAGGAACTTCTAAACCGATAATTGCGCAGACAGCTTTAATGGCGGTTGAAGCTTTGGCAGGATCGAGCGGCCTTGTCGAGTTAGCGAGAGTTCCCCAATTGTGACGGCAAATTTCGATGAAATTCCGATCTTCGGGTGTCAAGCTCACTGTCAGTCCAGTTAAATTTGTCAAATATTTTAGAGGAGTAATGTCTGAGATTGGATTGTTTTCCAGATACAGACTGTTCAAATTAGTTAGAGATTGGAGCGGTGTGATGTCTGATATTTGATTGTTCTCCAAATGCAGATGAGTCACATTAATCAGAGATTGGAGAGGTACGATATCTGATATTGCATTGTAAGACAGATACAGAGTTTTCAAATTAGTCAGAGATTTTAGCAGTGTAATGTCTGATATTTGATTGTATACCAGATTCAGATGAGTCAAATTAGTCAGAGATTTTAGCGGTGTAATGTCTGATATTTGATTGAGGTTCAGATTCAGATGAGTCAAATTAGTCAGAGATTGCAGTGGTGTAAGGTCTGATATTTGATAGTATAACAGATCCAGATGAGTCAAATTCTTCAGAGATTGCAGGGGTGCGAAGTCTGATATTTGATTGCGGCCCAGATTCAGATGAGTCAAATTAGTCAGAGATTGCAGGGGTGTGATGTCTGATATTTGATTGATGTTCAGATCCAGATGAGTCAAATTAGTCAGAGATTGCAGGGGTGTAATGTCTGATATTTGATTTTGGTACAGATTCAGCTCAGTCAAATTCTTCAGAGATTGTAGGGGTGTAATGTCTGATATTCCTCGATCGTCGTTCAGATTCAGATGAGTCAAATTAGTCAGAGATTGCAGGGGTGTAATGTCTGATATTTGATTGTATACCAGATCCAGATGAGTCAAATTAGTCAGAGATTGCAGGGGTGTGATGTCTGAGATTAGAGTGTTGCCCAGCCCCAGATTTTCCAAATTAGTCAGGGATTGCAGGGATATGATGTTTGATATTTTATTGCTAGACAAAAACAGCCACTTCAAATTAGTCAGAGATTTTAGCGATGTAATGTCTGATATTTGATTGTTGGACAGCTTCAGCTCAGTCAAATGAATCAGAGATTGTAGGGGTGTGATGTCTGATATTTGATTTTCCGACAAAAACAAGTACCTCAAATTAGTCAAAAATTGTAGGGTTGTGATGTCTGATATTTGATTTTCCGACAAAAACAAGTACCTCAAATTAGTCAAAAATTGTAGGGTTGTGATGTCTGATATTTGATTTTCCCACAGAAACAACACCGTCAAATTAGTCATAAATTGCAGGGGTGTGATGTCTGATATTTGATTGTTGTTTAGACCCAGCCATTGCAAATTAGTTAGAGAATGCAGGGGTGCGATATCAGATATTTTATTTTCTTCTAAACTTAGATATTTCAAATTAGTCAAATATTCCAAAACAGAGATGTCGGATAGTCGATTGTGTATTAGATTCAGATGAGTCAAATTAGTCAGAGATTTTAGCGATGTAATGTCTGATATTCGATTGTTGTTTAGATCCAGCTCTGTCAAATTAGTCAGAGATTGCAGGGGGGTAATGTCTGATATTTGATTGTTGGACAGCTTCAGCTCATTACAGGTTGACAGTATCCGATTTGCTTCATCAATGTCAGAAGTGCCAGCAGATTTTAACAGTACCTCAACTGTATGTTTTGCTGTTTCACAAAGGCTGTCTTTGTGTAAGTACCAGTTGGTAAAGCTGTTGACTTCAACAGGATTTGGTTGTTGTTCTGACATAGGACATCAATATTAGAAAAGTCGTGCAGTCTGGAGGCCCGGCAGGGATTTAAACCCCTGCCTCATAGCAAAAGTCGGTTGAACCCGACTGAATTTCAACTAAAATTAATGAGGTCGATCGAACTTTTATAAAATATTTTCTGTAAACTTGTGCATTGTTTTAATATTAGCAGTCCGTTAAAACGGACTTTCGCTATTAGCCAGGGGTTTAAACCCCTGGCGGACTTTCGGAATAGCCCTCGAACTGTTGGGGGTAAGCTGTAAATCGCCTGGAAACCAGTTTTAATGCAGCTAAGAATGCATTAAGGTGCGCACTGCGCACCCTACAAAGTAATTGCCAAACTGATGACTGATGACTTATAACTAGCGAAAACTAGGCAGAGTCCGCAATAGCTCATAGAGCAAAGAGTTGATAAAACCGAGGGCGATCGCCCCAAGCATTGCACTCCAAATTCCCCACCGCAACCGAAATCCTTCGACTAGCCAAGCCGCCAATCCAAACATAGCAGCGTTGATAACAATCGCAAACAAGCTATAAGTTGGCAACGCAACTGGTCCAAAATTTCCCACAAAAAGCGGCCGCACAAAAGCATTCAGCAATCCAAACACGGCAGCCGAAATCATAGCTTTTCCAAAACTGTCAATATCTACCCCGATGGGCAACTTGGAAAGAATAAAAAAGCTCACAGAATTAACCAGCCAAGCAATTGCCACCGAAAAGATGTCGAGCTTCATTTGGCAACCTCCTCGAAAAAAAGCTAAACATTAAATCGGAACAACAGCACATCCCCCTCTTGTACAACATACTCTTTTCCTTCACTGCGAACTAAGCCTTTTTCCTTAGCCGCATTCATCGCGCCCGTAGCAACCAAATCTTCATATGCTACAGTTTCGGCCCGGATGAAACCCCGTTCAAAATCCGAGTGAATCACCCCCGCAGCTTGCGGTGCTAACATTCCGGCAATAATTGTCCAAGCGCGAGTTTCCTTTGGCCCGCTAGTAAAATAAGTCCGCAAACCCAATAATTCGTAAGTAGCTCGAATCAGAGATTTCAAGCCACCTTCTTTTACCCCCAGAGATTCTAGGAAATCCGTTCGTTCTTCCTCGGATAACTCCACCAATTCTGACTCAACTTGCGCCGAAACTATGACAACCTTAGCATTTTCTGCTTCTGCTACTTCCCGCACTTGTTCGACATAGCTATTTCCGGTTGCTAAATCGTCCTCAGACACGTTAGCAGCATAGATAATTGGTTTGTTGGTGAGTAATTCCAAACCTTTAACTAATTCAGCTTCTTCATCTGTGAAATTGTACTGCCGCGCCGGTTTCCCCGCATTCAAAACCACGACTAATTTTTCGAGCACATCCACTTCTGCCTGAGCTTCCTTGTTGTTGCGGGCTAGCTTGCGAGTGCGATCGAGCCTGCGTTCAATTTGAGCTAAATCTGCTAAAATTAATTCGAGATTGATAATGTCAATATCTCGGATCGGATCGACAGAACCCGCAACGTGAATGATATCGTCATTCTCAAAACAGCGGACAACGTGGACGATCGCATCTACGGCCCGAATGTGAGACAAAAACTGATTTCCCAGTCCTTCCCCCTGACTCGCCCCCTTCACCAAACCGGCAATATCCACAAATTCCATCCGCGTCGGCACAGTTTGCACGGAATTGGAAATATTGCTCAGCACCTTCAACCGTTCGTCTGGCACTGCCACGATACCCGTATTTGGCTCGATCGTACAGAAAGGAAAATTAGCAGCAGTCGCCTTGGCATTAGCAACCAGAGCATTAAACAAAGTAGATTTGCCAACATTAGGCAGTCCGACAATTCCGGCAGTAAGCATAGCTATTTAGAAACATATCACTGTTTCAAAATATCATAAGGAATAGCAATATATCTGACTTGTGTGTTATAACTTCCATAGCTAAGCTTGAATAAATATACAACTTGAGGTAGATGGCTCAATGGTTAACCAGTGGTTAAGCAAAGTAACGATGGCTGCGGGGCTGTCGCTGCCTCTGTTAGCGCTCACAGCAGCTAGCGTTTTCGCTCAGACGGTCACAATTTCGGTGATTAACAACAGCGGCAAGACGATGACAGCCGTCTATATGTCTCCTCCCGATAAGGAGGCTTGGGGAAAAAACGAGTTGCCGGCCCCGATTGCCGATCGGGAAAAGGCAGATTTTGAGTGGGATCGAGCTGACTACGAGGGTTCGGATGCGGGCTGTGTTTTTGATGTCATGGCCGAATACGAGGACGGCAAATGGACTGCTTTGGGTGCTGTTGACCTTTGTAAAGAGACTGCGCTCAACTTCAAGTAATCGATAATCTACGCAAAAACCGAGTTTTTTCAAGTCTGATATTCATCAAAAAGATTGGGGACTTTGGAGAAAGCCGGTTTTTGCGATCGACCTGACAAACAATCTTAAATTTCGCGATCGACTAAAACATAATTTAAATAGGTTCAGGGATTGTCTGAGGAATAGGTTCCGGCACTGTCTGAGGAATTGGAGAGGGTACAGTTTCCGGCACCGGTTCGGGAATTGGCTGCGGAATTGGCGCAGGTACCGGTTCCGGTACGAAGCCGGGAATCGGTTCGGGTACCGGGCCCGGCACTGGTGGCGATGCGGGTATAGTCGGGAACCCCGGTTCGGTACTGGGAATCTGCGGCCCTGGAAATGGACTAGGGTTGGGAAAAATCACGGCAATTCTATTAATAACTCGATACAATCATCGTAGATAAAAAACTAAAAAAACGACATCTATCTAAATAGTGAAAATATTAAAATTGATATTTTGTAGCATTTTAAATCAGCTTTTTGGAGTAGATGACAGCAACCGGGTTTATCTATATTTGATTTTTTATGCTGACCGAAAGCAATTTGGTCACAGCCCCGCGGTACAGGCCGTGAACCCTTGAAAAAAGCGTAGCTTACTCATTACCTGCGAGCTCTACAGCCCGTGGGAGCAATTCTAAAATCTAAAATTTAAAATCGCGCAATCGCACAATCGCCCTCCGAAAAGCCTTGCCAGCCTTGGCTGCGTTTTTAGCCAGTGAAGATGCACCGCCTCAACGGAATATATTAATTCGGTGATTTCTGCAAGTTCAGAATGGACAACGGAACAGGTTAAATTGACGATCGAAAGAGGATACATGAAGTAAAGTGAAGTTTGAAAAGATTTGTGAAGGTGGCTAAGTCTACTTAGACTAGCTGTTATGCTAGGTCAATAGTCCGGACTGTTTTCAATAAATAACGGCAGGATGCGGGTTTCAGCCTTCTCAGTGAGGTCAAATGCTAACGGTAGAATGAGGGTTTGGGCCTCTGTATCAAAAACTGTCCGGAGTATTGCTAGGTAAAAACTTAACTTTTGGCCAGGTGCGAAATGGGGAAGGTGTGGTAAGCTGCGTAAAGCAAGCTCGATAGTAATTTATTGTTCCTTGGCATAACAGAGAATAGAGAAAGGAAGAAATCGGATGGATACGTTAGGGTGCATTCAAGCTTGGTTAATCTGGGAAAAACAGGAGGAACAGTCAGAAGTTCCTGAGATTCAGATTTCCGCTATTCCAGGTTTACTGATTTTGATTTTGATTCTTACTCCTCTGATCGATTTACATCCTGTACTCGCTGCACAATTATTAGCTAGAGGAAGTCGAGGTCAAGATATTGTGGCATTGCAGAATGATCTCAAACAAGCTGGGTGTTTTCCTCAGCGTGTTAGAAGTACGGGCTATTATGGAAAAATTACGAAAGCGGCTGTGCAAAAACTACAACAAACTCATGGTTTAAGAGTGGATGGAGTTGTGGGAGAACAAACTCGCAATGCTTTGGACTCTGGTAAAACTTGCCAGTCATTAGCCAGTTCAGGAGTTCTTAAGATGGGAAGTCGAGGGGAAAAAGTTCGTCAACTTCAGAGTCAGTTGAATAATTGGGGATTTCCGGTTAAGAAAGTAGATGGTGTGTTTGGAAAAGAAACTCGTGAAGCAGTTATTCGGTTTCAAAATTATCATGGTTTGAAGCCCGATGGAATTGTTGGGCCGAAGACGGCTAAAGTTTTGTGGACACCTCGAACTCAAGTTTCTCAAGCTAATACTACTCAAGTTTCCTATGATTCTGATACTTATGAACAAGCATTTGTGGAGGTAATAAGTGACCCAGAAAACGTAATTGAACAGGGACAAGATGTCTTATATATTAAATCCAAGAACTTTGAAATCATTAAATCCGCTATTTTTGATGAAAATCTAGACAAGAAAACTCGATACCGGGCTGCTATCTTTTTAGCAAGAAAAATTTATGCTGAAAATTTTCATAAAAATTGGCTAGATTTTCAAAAAGAGCCAAAAAACTGTAAATCACGTAGCTGTATTGATAAACCTAACATTTATAGGATTGATAGTGTACTTATAGGAGAAAAACGAGAACAAGTTCCAATTGATGAGATAAGATTAATTCTTAATGAAGCAGCCAATCAAGAAGAAGATTTGGTAAATCGTTTTTTGGCTGCTTCTGCGATGGCATACATTAGGGAAAATCCGACAAAAAATATTATTAATATTCTCAAAGAAGAATTAGAAACAAACAAGGTATCTAATATTCTAAATTTAGAAGAAAAAACAACAAGTAATACAAATTCAGAAAATGGTGATTCTACACCTGAAATAAACACAAATTCAATGAGCACACAAGCTCTCGAATCCTTAGATATTTTCAGCGAATATGCTAATGATAGTAGCTATTTTGAAGATACAATACCAGTTCTGAATGAACTTATGAGGGATTCCAAAAATAGTGAATCAGGGAATGCTGCCATAATATTAGGTAAAATTGCTGCAATAGGTAATGATATAGCTTTTCAACATTTAATAAGCTTATTTGAATCTGATAAAAAACTAGAATCTAATTCTATCTTTCCAATAGAGGTTGCCACAAAAAATATAATTGTTGCACAAAAAATGTCCAAAAAAAACAAAAATTCTATAAAGTTATTGAAAGATTTGATTACCCAAGAATCAAACAAGGATAATCGTCTTCAAGTGGGTTTAGCAGCTTCTATATTAATATCTGTTGGAGAAGAAGAATTTATTATTAATTTGCTAGGACAAGATAAAACAGACAAAATGAATTTTGAACTAAAGTTAGAACTAGCTGAAACTCTTTATAATGAGAGCAAGAATGATAAGAGTAAAGAAAAAGCTTTAGAAACTATAATTGATTTGTACAAAAAAAATCCTAAATGGGATCTGGATATTATCCTTGAAAAGAATGATGTTCCGAGATATCCAGCGTGTATTCTATATAGCATTGGTCAACCAGCAGTAAAAGGTTTAGAACAACTTATGCAAGAGAACCCGAATTTAAAGACTGATGTAAATCGACTTTTAGATTCTATTAATAATCAAATAAGCGAAACACCTTGTAATGAGGCAGGAGGTGGTATGGGATGGGTAATTAGTCGTATTTTTGGAGGTCGTAAGAAATGAAAAGGAAAAGATTAAGAGAAAAATTTCAAAATCAAAATTGGACTTATAGAGATTTTAGTAATTGGGATCTTCAGAGAGCAAATTTTAAAAATTTTATTCTTGTAGGAGCAAATTTTACTGATGTTTTAGCTGGAATTATACCACTTGTAAAAGTGTTTATAATTATTATTTTATTGTTGTTATTAACTCTGGCAGCAATTATCTTATCCTATTCGAGTCGGATGGTGGGTTATTTGCTATCTAACGAGAAGTGGTTTATAGCTGAATTTGCTTGGATAACGCTCTCAATAATAGGTATTACAGTTATTATTTTTCTTCTGAAAGCAGACTTTAGAAGTACGTTACTGTTTTCAACTATTCTATTCGCAAGCTTTTCAATTATTGTGTTATTCATAGTTCCTGAAAATGACTCTGTTGTCAATTTACTCAATTCACTCTTGGCTGGATTTTTTATATTTATTGGTTTTTTTACGGGATTTTCATTTTTGGTTGAGATTACTATACTTTTGGAAATCGTTACAACTACTTCTTATCAGAAGAGACCTATCCTTCTAGCTTTAAGTGCAGTAGCTATTCTATTGGGTATTACCTGCGGTAGTTTAATATATTTTGAAACCTATCAACAATTAGTTTCAGGTATCTTTATTAGTTTGTCTTCCTTACCAATAGTTTTTTATGTCCAACAGAAAGCTTTAGCAGGAGAGCGTAAATATCTATTTTTTAAATCCCTTGCTATTAGCTTATCTTCAAAGATAGGAACGACGTTTGAAAAAGCTGATTTAACTGATGCAAACTTTACAGGTGCAGTTTTGGGAAACACTGACTTTAGAGAAGCTAATTTAACTCGGACTTGTTGGCGGAATGCTCGGAACTTACATAAAGCTAGAGTTGAAGGAACCTATCTGGAAAACGAAAAAATTCGTCAATTGCTTGTTACAGGAGATGGGCGCGAACAAAACTTTGACGGGTTAGACTTGCGAGGATGTAACTTACGAAATGCAGACTTAACCGATGCCAGTTTCATTAATGCAAAATTGAGCGAAGCTACCTTAGAAGGGGCAAACTTAACGCGAGCAAAACTCGTCAAGGCTCAGCTTTACGGCACTAACCTCACCAATGCAATCTTAACAGGTGCTTGCATTCAAGATTGGGCAATTTCCCTCGATACCCAACTTGAGGGGATTAAATGCGAATACATTTATATGCGTTTAGCAACCAAAGAAGACGGCGATCCTTGGCGCAAACCGGACAACCGCAATGAAACCTTCAAAGACGGTGATTTTACCGATTTTATCGCGCCTATTATCAAAACTCAAAAACTCTACCAAACTCAAAATGTCGATTTGCGGAAAGTAGCAGAGAATTATACAATTCTGGATTTATTTCACTACGAAGGTGTCGATCCCAGTGCGGCTGCGATCGCCTTTCAGAAATTAATAGAAAAATATCCAGAAGCAGGATTGCGAGTGCTTTCAATTGAAGGACGAGGCAATGAAAAAATTCACTTTCAAGCTCAAGTCACCGATGAGGTTAACCGTTCGCTCCTCAGTCAAGAATATAATGAAATTTACAAGCAAGTACAATCGGGAAGCTATAAAGATTTACTAGCACTTTTGGCAGGCGTTAATGAAAAAGACAAACATATTGTCGATCTGAGAAATTTATTAGAAACAGCATTAAAGCAGAATAAATTTTATGTTGAAACTTATCAACAAAGTAGTAATATTACCATTAGTAGCGTCCAGGGAAATATTAGTGGAGTGGTTGGTGGCGATCTAACCGGAAGTGTAGATGTTTCCCAAGGAGATACCCAAATTGCAGGCGATCGCAACATTCAAATCGATCGCGGCGATTACCGGGAAACCTCTATTAACGAACAAGGAACCTATGTTGAAGGTGATGCTCATCACGATTCCCAACAGAAAGAAAGCTAGCTGAATCTGCAATCTTGGTGTTAGGTTTTGTTGTCGCGCTTCCCCTAGCTTTTGCTATTTTGCCACTCTTCCAAAGCACCAATCACAAAACTTGCTGCTGGATGATTTAGAAGTTGCTCAAAAGCACTAACACCACCCGCCTTTAATGCACCGAGAACTCGATTCATCAACGCAGGATTACTTTCAATTTGCTCGATCGCTTCCCCTGCAACTTTCATTTTTCCAGTCATCGTATCAGTGCGGTTATTTTTGCTGAGTTGTTCCAGCAGTTGTTGAATTTCATTAGCAGCTTCAGCAAGATTTTGTTTTTCTGCTGAATTATTGTAGTAATTTCCTTCAACATAACTGCCTTGGTCATTAACCGATGTCTCACGGTAATCACCACTTCCCATCTTGATGTTACGTCCGCCTGTCATTTTTTTATCTCTATCTCTTTGATTAGACATATTTGAATAAGACTCAGTTGGTGGTATAAAAGTAGCCGTTTTTGGAGCTGAGTTTTCACTTTTTTCAGCATACCATTGAGGAATAAATTCTTGAGGTATTCCCGCAATCCTAATCGCATTGCATCCTAACTGATAAGCAAAATCATAGGTTTGACCTGCTCCTAAAGCATCATAAAATGCCACGGAAAATTCAATCGCTGCCCTATCATCAATAGCCTGACTCATGCCAATCACATAATTAATGTATTTAGCTATTTCTTGAGCTTGGTACTCAGAGTGACAAGCGTTAAGCACAACACATTCAACCTGTGCAGAAAACAATTGAAAAAGTCCTGCTAGGGCTTCAGTATCAACTAACTTTTGACATCCCGTATCATCTTCAAAAACCAGACCATTTTCCCCCGATCCATGTCCGCTAAAATGAACAATATTCGGCTTGTGGTCTAAAATTGCCCTGCGAATATCTCTGTATCGCGTAGCTTCTGCAGATTCAATCGAAAATAAATCCCTAGAGTGCGATCGCTTTAATCCTTCTTTGATTTCTCGCACTTCTTCATCCAACCGCAAAGGAGTTGTTCTTTTAGGATTAGCTGATAAAATTAAAACTTTTCGATGAATAGCATCATAATTCACAATTTCATCCTCCCTGAGATAATTGTTAATTTTTATAAAATTAACTTTTTCTGAAGTTATTAACTCCTATTTCCATAGATGATACAGCATATTGCAAGCTTATGGATAACAGTAACAGCATTTAGTAAACCAGTTTTTTAGATGTTGAGGATTCATGTTTGTCGAGGGCGACGGCAATTAATGTATCAATCAAAAAACGTGCGATCGCCCTCCAAGACGCGATCGGGCGAGCGTGTCCAGTCAAGAAAGCAGCCGATATTATCGAACAGGTTGTATTGACTCGAAAGCCGATATTGGCTGAAAAATAGTCGCAGACTGTGGTAGGATTTTGTGCTGTAACTGAAACCACAGCCCCTAGACAAATCATAAGTAAAGCAGTAGACAGGATTGTCAAGTGTTTGGGTTTCATACTTAAGCAGTCGATGTTAAGTCATTTTAGAGAAGTTTGAAATTGAGACAGTGTTGCTTGTGGGCGATTGCAAGGAAAAAGGCAGCCGTCGATGCGATCGGGGAATTTCCAGCAATGGTTTCAGCAATTAATAACCTCCAGTGAAACCTCGGCGGTTGCTATAATTCCAAATATTCAAATCAAGATTAAGCGTGTCACCAGCAAACTCTCAACAACAAACACCTCTATTAGATGCCTTGCGCGAGCGCACAAATCACCCACACGCCCCATTTTATGCCCCCGGACACAAACACGGACAAGGAATCTCTCAACCCCTAATTGACTTATTCGGTGCAGCAGTATTTCGTTCGGATTTGCCGGAATTGCCGGAGTTAGACAATCTCTTTAACCCAGAAGGTGCAATTGCCGAAGCTCAAGACTTAGCCGCCGCAGCATTTGGAGCCCAATCAACTCGGTTTTTGACCAACGGTTCGACTTGCGGAATTATCGCCGCCATCTTAGCAACTTGTGGCCCCGGCGATAAAATTATCTTGCCTCGAAATATCCACTCATCGGCAATTTCTGGTTTAATTTTATCCGGCGCAATTCCAATTTTTGTCAATCCAGAGTACAACCCGGAATGGGATATTGCCAACAGCATCACCCCAGAAGCCACAGTCGCAGCCCTAAAACAACATCCCGACGCCAAAGCAGTAATGATAGTTTACCCAACCTATCACGGCGTCTGCGGCAATTTGCGGGCGATCGCCCAAATTACCCATCAATACAACATACCGTTATTAGTAGACGAAGCCCACGGCGCACACTTTAACTTTCATCCAAACTTGCCAGAACCAGCACTATCAGCCGGCGCCGATTTAACAGTACAATCAATCCACAAAACCCTCGGTGCAATGACACAAGCATCAATGCTGCACGTCAAGGGCGATCGCATAGATATCCAAAAATTAAATAGAGCATTGCAGTTAGTACAATCTACCAGTCCGAGTTACATACTATTAGCATCCCTAGACGCAGCCCGCCAACAAATCGCACTCCACGGCGAACAGTTAATGACCCAAACTTTACAACTAGCAGAAAAAGCGCGATCGCGCATCCGTCTAATTCCTGGCTTATCAGTTTTAGAACCGTTAAATACACCTGGTTTTGCAGCATTAGACCGCACCCGACTAACCGTAAAAGTATCCGATTTAGGAATTACAGGATTTGCCGCCGATGAAATTCTGCACTCGGAACTCGCAGTCACCGCAGAACTTCCCATGCCTCAACATCTAACATTTATTATTAGCTTGGGCAATACAGAAAGAGATATCGACAATCTAGTTAAAGCTTTGACGATTTTAGAAGGAAGAAGGGAGAAGGAAGAAGGAAGAAGGAAGAAGGAAGAAGGAAGAAGGAAGAAGGAAGAGAGAAGAAGTCCGATGTCCGATGGAAGATTTGCCCAATCTCCCACTCTCCCACTCTCCCCCTCTCCCCCTCTCCTCTCCCCCCGCGAGGCCTTCTTTTTGCCAGCGGAAATAGTAGCTGCAGACAAAGCAGTCGATCGCCTGTGCGCCGAACTCATCTGTCCCTATCCCCCAGGAATACCAGTCTTGATGCCCGGTGAAATCATTACGCCAGCAGCCGTTGACTACCTGCAACAAATCCTTGCCGCCGGCGGAAAAATCACAGGTTGTAGCGATAGAAACCTCCAAACTCTCAAGGTTGTGCGACAGTAAATATTAAGGCTTGGGGGAAATTGGGAGAATTTCTACTTCTTCCGCGAGTTCCAACTGTCGTCTTGCTTCACTCAAAAATCAAAAATCAAAAATATAACTATGCTTTGGCCCTACGTCACTCCAGGCATCCCGGATGACTTATTTGAACGTTTACCGGGAATTCCCATGAGTAAGCGAGAAGTCCGACTGCTATTAATCTCCCACCTGCGGCTGCAAGCAGATTCAGTGGTGTGGGACATCGGTGCAGGTACTGGTACGATCGCCGTAGAAACAGGTTTGCTGTGTCCCAAAGGTCGGATTATTGCCGTTGAAAGGGACGAAGAAGTAGCAAGCTTGATTCGCAGAAATTGCGATCGATTCGAGCTCAACAACGTAGAAGTCATAGAAGGCAGTGCCCCGGAATGCCTTGCAAACCTGCCCCAACCCCCCCACCGAGTCTGCATCGAAGGAGGTCGCCCCATTAAAGCGATTCTCCAAGAAGTCTGGCGGTACTTGCAACCCCACGGTAGAGTTGTCGCCACAGCCTCGAATTTAGAAAATCTTTACGCCCTTTCCGAAGGCTTCGCCGAGTTACAAGTCCGCAACATCGAGGTAGTCCAGTCCGCAGTCAACCGCTTGGAGACTCGTGGCCTCAGTCAAACCTTTGCCGCCGTCAATCCCATATTTATTCTCAGCGGCGAAAAGCTGGATTAGAAGTTAGTTGACAGTTGACAGTTGACAGTTGACAGTTGACAGTTGACAGTTGACAGTTGACAGTTAACTTTAACCTGGTTCCTCGGCAGATCCTGGGAATACATACCCAATGCCCCATGCCCTATGCCCTATGCCCATTCCTAAATGTAATTCTTAACCTTTTTTACGTTCAATTAACCTTCATACTTAAGAATAGGGGCCACCATAGCTGGATTGACCGCCTGACTTGAGATATTGGATGACCGATGGGGGATGGGGGTTAGTTGTGCAAGGGATCAACTCGTGCTCTAGAAAAATCCAAAATCTCAAATCCAAAATCCAAAATCCAAAATCCAAAATCGAATGATCCACCGCCGTCTGCAAGAGAAATTCATTTTATGCCTTGGTCTCGTATCCTGAGTGGAATAGTTGCGATCGCCCTTGCTTTGGGAATGATTATTATGGGCGGATGGTACTTCACCGTCGGCTTTGGAGTCATCGTCTACCTAGGCCAATTGGAATATTTTCAATTAGCCAGGGCTAAAGGTATTGCACCCGCTGCCAAAACTACCTTAGCCGTCAGTCAAGGGCTATTAATTACTGCCGCCCTAGCACCGGAACTCGTAGATGCCATGTTCCCCTTAGCGGGAACCTTAATCTGTTTCTACCTGTTATTCCAACCTAAATTATCGACGATCGCCGATATTGCCTCCTCAGTTTTAGGATTGTTCTACGGCGGTTATTTGCCCAGCTATTGGGTACGGCTGCGAGTCGGCCTCGACCCCGGCAATCTTGCTACAACCCAACTTTCGCAAGCAGTAGCAAGCAATTTGCCCGTTAACATTTCCTCGCCGCCGTCTTGGACAACTTCCAGCCATATATCTTTAGGATTGACTTCGCTGCTGCTGGCTTTCTTCTGCATCTGGGCCGCTGACATTGGGGCTTATTTTGTCGGCAAATTCTTCGGCCGCACTAGCCTCTCCCACATCAGCCCCAAAAAAACCGTTGAAGGTGCGGTATTTGGAGTTTGTGGCAGCATCGCCGTGGCAGTCGCTGGGTCTTGGTATTTACACTGGCCGGGGTGGCCGTATACTGGGGCTGCTTTTGGTCTGTTGATTGGGGTTGCTAGCCTGTTGGGAGATTTAACTGAGTCGATGATGAAGCGAGACGCCGGCGTTAAGGATTCGGGACAGTTGATCCCCGGTCACGGCGGCATTCTCGATCGCACTGACAGTTATGTTTTTACCGCACCCTTAGTCTATTATTTTGTGACTTTACTGTTGCCCGCGATCGACTCTTTTTTAATTAATCGGTAATTGGGCATTGGGCATTGGGCATTGGGCTTTGGGCTTTGGGCATTGGGCTTTGGGCTTTGGGTATGTATTCCCAGGCTCTACCAAAGAACCAGGTTAAAGTCAACAGTCAACAGTCAACTAACTAAGGTAAAACTCTAATTCCTCCCCGACAAACAATCTCCCCCGGGCTCAAAATCAACTCTTCTATCTCAACTTCCGGCCCAAAATCAATTTTAAAACCATTGAAATCACTGGTCTTTAATTCTCCATCCATTTCGATTTCTGGTTCTTCAAACATCAATTCGCGACCGCTGGATATCCGCAAACCAGTCCGCAATACAAAAGGAATTTGCGTACCGCCAGCGCGCAAAATTGCCGCCGACAGCGTTAACAAACCCGCTTCAATTGCGATCTGAGAATTTTGCAACTTCAGCGACTTTTCCCTATCTGTTAGTGGCAGCATAGGCAGCAAAAATTCGCTCAAAGCATCAGCCAGCAAAGGCGCTTTCAGCGACGCATTCAAATCCGCTTGGCTGACCCTCAAAACGCCTGCCACGGGAACGGATTCCAGGAGGCGCAGGGGTTGGCCTTTGAGAGCTTGACCGAGGTTGATGCGAATGCCGCAGCCCTCTATGGCAACTTCAGTTAGGTGTAGTCCTTTATACACAGCACCGATCGCTGCAGCCGTGACTTTGGGGATCGCACCGCTGAAGATTTGTCGATCGCTCCCCTCAATTTTCACCTTCAACTCGTCCACGTGCTGAACTTGCGATCGCAGCCACAACTGCACCGCCGGAGACAGCACCGCGCTCGCGATCCGGCTGCCTTGACTCGGCGAAGGTCTCCCCGGCTCAAGGTCGAGATTAACAGTCCCACCAGAGCCAGCAGCGCCATCTCTATTGTCAAATTGAAGAGAGTTTCGATCGACAGTCATAAACAATTTCAGAATATAAACCTTAATATTCAAGCACAGAAATTTAACTAGAGCTTGCACATCCGATCTCAAAAACCCGGTTTCTGCACAGATATATCGCCGTCAACCTCGGATTTTCCTTAGAAACCAGGTTGATGAACACAAGCCCCATTAACTCCAAAATCAAGCAGAAATCTGGCATCAGCCACGCCAGAAGCAGAAAAATTCTCACCTTTCTCCCCTTGGGATCTTTGGGTAGTTCACCAGTTGTGCGATCCCGATGAAAAATTCGCGATCGAGCGTATAAATTTAACCAGGAGTACGGGATTTATGGTAGTGTTGGTTTATGGTCGGGTCAGACCCACACCTCTCACACCAGCCGCAAACCAACGGTGCAAACCTGTGCCTGCCGCGAGTCTTTTCGTAGTTTTTGCACAGCATTCAGGGTAATGCCATCAGGACAATCTGCACCGGGCACAAGGACAATCTGTGCCAGGCTGGGCGTCCTGTAATAATTGGTCAGCATTATAATTTATTCCCAATCAGGAATTGAGCATTGCTAGTACGGTTAATCAATTAACCGTGTCGTGTTTCCTCCCCACCGCTGGTTCGTTGGGGATTTCCACACTCCCGTCATGTCTGATGAAAGGCTGCAAAAAATCCTGGCCCAGTGGGGCATTGCCTCTCGCCGTCTTGCAGAACAGATGATTGTAGCTGGACGAGTCCGAGTTAATGGCAATATTGTTCGCTTAGGAGAAAAAGCGAATCCCGATCGCGATCTCATCCAAGTCGATGGAGTCCCGGTGAAACCAACGGATCGACCCGCACAGGTCTATCTGTTGCTCAACAAACCGGCAGGCGTAGTTTCTACTTGCAGCGATCCAAGGGCCCGATCGAAAGTTCTTGACTTGCTGCCACCACAACTGCGATCCGGTCAAGGCATCCACCCCGTAGGACGCTTAGATGCAGATTCCACCGGCGCCCTGTTGCTCACCAATGATGGTAAGCTGACATTTTGTTTGACCCATCCGCGTCACTCGATCGCCAAAACTTATCAGGTTTGGGTGATCGGCGATCCCCCGGAACGCATACTACAAACGTGGCGTCAGGGTATTATCTTGTCCGGCAGAAAAACTTTGCCCGCGAAAGTTAAAGTTATCGATCGCGCGCGAGACCAAACTCTGTTAGAAGTCATTCTATCAGAAGGCAGAAACCGACAGATTCGGCGAACAGCCGAACAGTTGGGATATCCCGTGGTGCGCCTGCACCGCACAGCCATTGGCCCGATTCAATTGCAGCGGCCCGGTGCGCCAATATTGCCACCAGGCTGCTGCCGACCCCTAGAAGATGCGGAAATTATTTATTTATGGAATCTAGTCAACCTAACATCAATAAGCGTGCCAGTAAATTCCCAGGAGCACAGCATATGACAAAGAATTTATTGTTTTTATTCTTCAAAACCACTAAGCAGAAACGGCACTCCCAAGAGCCCGAAACAGCTCAGAAGAAGCTAGCGGAAATTGGAACTCAACTCCGTCAGTACCGCGAACAGCAGTCTATTTGTTTGGACAAAGTAGCCGTGGTAACAATGATTCGGCGGAATCTGCTACAAGCCATCGAGGACGGTCAACTCGACCAACTTCCCGAACCCGTCTACACTCAGGGTTTGATCAAGCGCTACGCTGAAGCAATGGGTTTGGACGGAAATCAGTTTGCCGAATTTTTCCCGATCGAACCGCCGCCCCGATCGAGAACCAAGCTATCCTGGCAAGATGGGCCTCAGTTGCGGCCGATGCACCTCTACCTCTTTTACACATTTCTAATTATCTGTTCGGTCAATGTCTTATCTCAGTTGATGAGCGGTTCTATTACCGCAAAAAACGGTGCGGGAGCCGAAGAACTAGCGCTTGGTCAGCAAGAACAAGCTCGCGCCGCTGCTGAGGCATCGAGAGCCTCACAAAATCAGAAACCCGATAGTTACGAGGCTGTCGAAGCAGTAAGAACCGGTCAAAATTCAAATAAATCTGGCAATAAACCAGTGATGGTTAACGTCACTTTTAAAGCAGAATCGTGGATGCAGGTTGAAGTCGATGGTAAAACAGAGTTTGAGGGAACTTTGCCGACCGGGACTGTTCGCACCTGGGGGGCTCAAAAGCAATTAGTAGTGGTAGCAGGTAACGCCGGCGGGGTAATGGTTGCTGTTAATAACGGACAAGCCGAACCACTCGGAGCCCCTGGAGTCGCCAAAGAAGTTGTGTTTAAAGCAAACGAACTCAATCCTTCAGCACCGCCCAAGAATGAAGGTTGAGTGTTAATTGGTAATTGTTAATGGGTAATAGGTAATAGCGGGCAGTCCACAGATTTTAATTAGAATGTCCGTCTTGATGCACTCATTACCAATTACCAATTACCCATTACCCATTAGATCAAATCCGGTTGCATCGGAATAGTCAAATCCAGTCAACAGTCAACAATCACGGATGGTGCAACCGGAATAGCTCTAACTCATCTGCGTTAATTTGTGTTTATCGGCCTGTATCTGCGGTCAAAAAAAGATAATTTATGAACCGCAGATGACAAGGGATTGACGCTGATTCACGCAGATAAAGAGTAGAGAGATAGGAATAATTCCGATGCTAACAGATTTGATATTACCCATTAACAATTACCAATTACCCACTACCAACTACCCCTTACCGACGCTCAATTTCTATTCGGAGCGCGGCCGGAGATGTAAGTCATGGTTTTGAGCCGATCGCGCACTTCCCAATTCAAAGCTTCAGGTCGATACCGCCAGCCCCAATTCCCCTCTGCTTTCCCCGGAAAATTCATCCGCGCGTCTGTAGCCAAACCCAACAAGTCTTGAAACGGCACAATTGCCAAATTAGCAACAGACATCCAACCCATGCGGATTAAAGACCAGTGAATTCCTTGGGGATCGATGCAGCCCAAATAACGATAAACGTCATCTCTTTCGTAGTGTTGCAGTTGATTGAACCATCCGACAGTCGTGTCGTTGTCGTGAGTGCCGGTGTAAACTACGCAGTTGCGATCGTAATTGAAAGGCAAAAAAGGCTCGCCCGGGCCTGAGTTAAAAGCAAACTGCAAAATCTTCATTCCCGGAAACTCGAACCGATCTCGCAAAGCTTCCACTTCTGGAGTAATTACCCCTAAATCCTCCGCGATAATCGGCAAGTTGCCAAACTTTTCATTAATTAGATCCAACAAAGCTGTTCCCGGCGCTTTAATCCACTCTCCGTACATAGCAGTTTCTTGCCCGCGCTTCACCGCCCAGTAAGCCTCAAATCCTCGAAAGTGGTCGATCCGAGTCACGTCTACATAAGCGAAAATCGCTTCAAAACGCTGCACCCACCACTCGAAATTAGTTGCTTGCAACTTCTCCCAATTGTATACCGGGTTGCCCCACAATTGACCTGTATTGCTGAAGTAATCAGGGGGAACTCCCGCCATTAAAGCTGGTTCTCCGCTGGCTTCATCCAAGCAAAATATTTCTGGATTAGACCATACATCCGCGCTATCGTGAGCTACATAAATCGGAATATCGCCAATAATTTTAATGTCCCGCATGTTAGCATAGCCTTTCAACTCTGTCCACTGGCGAAAAAACTCAAACTGGACGTATTTGTAGTAATAAATCTCAGCATTTAGCTGCTGGCGCCACTTCTCTAGCGACTCTGGCTCTCTACGGGCAATTTCTGGTTCCCAATTGTTCCAGCTAACACCGCCAAAGTGATCTTTTAGTGCCATAAATAAGGCGTAATCTTCCAGCCAATTCTCTTTGCTTTCGCAAAAACCTGAGAATTCTTTTTGCTGGATCGGGGATGCTTTAGCTTTGAAGTTTTCGCAAGCTTTTTTTAGCAAAGGCACTTTCAGGGCGATCGCCCGCTCGAAGTCTACATAATCGAGCGGAAATTCTGGTAAATTAGCGAAGTCTTCATCGGCGAGCCATTGAGCGTCCCGCAGCATTTCTGGGTTGATCAGCAGCGGATTTCCCGCCATTGCTGAATAGCACGAATAAGGAGAATTTCCGTATCCTGTCGGGCCCAGCGGCAATACCTGCCAGTATTGCTGGTCGCTCTCAACTAAAAAGTCAATAAAGCGATATGCTTCTATTCCCAAGTCCCCAATGCCAAATCGGCTGGGAAAGGATGTGGGGTGGACTAGCATGCCGCTCGATCGGGGAAAAAGCATAATCTATCTAAAGATATAGGAATTTAACATTGACAATTTGACCTATCTTCCCTACGAGTTAAACTTCGTAGTTTTTAGGGCGATTGTTAGGGCAAATACTTTTGTGATTGTCTCATATTTTCTGCGATAACGTGCTTACCAAATATTTTTATGGAACTCTACTCATAAATCCTGAGTAGAGTTCAAAACATCAAAATCCGAACTTACACGATCGCCCTGCTTTTCCAACTAGGTTTTTTTACCCAGGCTCGTTTGCTGGAACAAAGTATTTTGCTTGAGCGTACCCGGTTTCTGCCTAATCTTTAAATTTAACTTTTCTTGGGTTTTTGCCCCATCTCTCTGCAGTCGTAAATTGCCCACCAAGAATCAGCCATCACTGAAGCAGAGCCCATGCACAAATCAGCCGGCTGTTTTGTATCTCAAACAACAGCCGGCTGCGAAATTACTGGTGATAATGCTTAGTTCATGCTTGCTTGTTCAACATTTTCTGTACTTGTTTGAGAGCTATAGCACCGACGTTGTAAGCAGCCCAGCCGCCCGCCAACAATACGGGCATCAATACTATTAGTATGCGGAAGTCAAATTCCATGAGTTCTCCTCCTAAAGTTTTTTAACAAATTCTCATAATCTATTTGTATCTCATTTTGTCGCGATTCTCTTGACTGTTTAACCAAATATTCGGGATACGCAGGAGGACATCGCTCCGCAGGAATGGAGAGCGAAAGCGAAACTCCTGGGCGGGCGATCGGCATTCGCTGCAGCAATTATCCCACAATCTGTTTGGCAATCCCTTCCACAACCTTAGTTAGAGGGTCGTTAGGGAAGTGCAGCGCAAACACTCCCTTGCTGGCGAGCAGCATCATCTGGTCGCTGTGGGGCAGTACCCCTGCCACTGGGATGTTGTAAATACTCTCTACTTGTTGCTTCAAATCCTCGAAATCTAGGGATTCAGGGGCTTTATTGATAGTCATCAAAATCTTGGGAACTTCTAATTTGCGGGCCACATCTACCGTGACAGCCGTTCCCTGAAAATCTTGCTGATCCGGACGCAGAATCAGCAGCAGGATGTCGGAAATGGTGATGCTGAGGAGGGTTTCTTCGTTGAGCCCCGGGTGCGTGTCTATAAATAGGTAGTCTAAGTTCAAAACCTCGATCAGTTCTTGAAAGCCGTCGGTAAGCAGTCCCACGTCGTAGCCTTCCCGCAAAACTCGCGCTATCTCCCCTGCTTTAATGCTCGAAGGAATCAGGTAGAGGTTGCCGTTACTGGCTAATTTTGGCAGCAGCGAACTCACATTGTAGGCCGTATCCGCGATCGGACAGCGGCCCCACAGGTAATCGTTCAGGCAGCGATCCATGTTGCTCTCGCTGAAACCGAACAGCACGTGAATCCCCGGTGATTGAATGTCTGTGTCCACAATGGCGACCCGATTTCCGCCGCGAGCGATAATAGATGCCAGGTTTGCTGTCGTGTTCGATTTGCCAGTTCCGCCCCGGTAAGAGTGGACAGAGATGATTTTGGACATGATCTGCGTATTAGGGTAAGAAACTGCGAGAACCCATTATGATGCAATTCTCGATGATGCAGTAGAGTTGTCGGTCATTCTTCCTTCCCCCCCAAATCCTCCTTATCTGTGAAAGTATCAATTTTTTCATCTTTTATCGTCTTTTGGGGGCCCCTGCGCTGCCGCATCTGTTTGGCTTTGGTTTGCAAATCGCTGAACTCGTCATCAGGTTTAGTTTCGGCTGAACTAGCACGACAACCGGTATCTATCGGGACACCCGTTTGAGAGCCGCTTTCCGATTCAGTCACGGCGGCGCGCTGCTTCTGCTGTTTGGCTTTTTCCTGCAACTGAGCTAAGTAATCGTCTGTCTGACTTTCGGCCTTGGGAAGCTCTGGGGTACTTGCAGTTATTTCTTGGGGTTCGGAAGGTGTTTTTTCAGAGGTTTCTTGTTTGCTAATCCTCAGTTTATCTTTCTTTTGCTGCAATTCTTTAAAGAAATCAGATTCTGTGATTTCTGCGACTTGCTGTTCTTTTTTGGCTTGGTCTATTTCGATTTTGAAGACTTGTTTTACTCGATCGCTAATTGCTTTCCCGTATCCGGCTTTATTAAATCTCTCTGCTGATACTATGCTACCGCCAGTTAGGATTAATGCTAAGGCTGGCGCTGCCACAGGCACCCACCCTCCCAACAGAAAAATCCCAAAGCTGAGCGCGCAGCACCCGGACACCATTGCTCCGAATGTCACTGTCAACTTCGCTGGGTGAGCCATCCGCGATGCCAAGGTTCCTCCCACAATTGACCATCCCGAAATCCACAAGATTTCTGCCCATTCCGGCCAAAACCAAAACATCGGTCTGTTGTCTAAAACTGTACTCAAAATTTGGCTGACCACTTGTGCGTGTGCCACGATACCAGGCATGAATTGGTTGCTTTGCTGTCGCCCACTGTAAGGAGTATAAAACAAATCTTTAACGGTTTCTGTGGTGTAACCGATGAGAACTATTTTATCTTTAACTAAATTTGGGTCAACTTTCCCTTCTAAAACATCGGTAATTCTGACTTGGTTTGCGACTTGCCGCCGGGAACGATAGTTAATTAATATTTGATATCCCCTGACATCGGCATTTTTGTATCCTCCGTCATTGCTTGCTAGTTGTTTTAATTGGGTGTTTCCCAGCCATAAAGATTGATCGGGTGCCAGTTTGGGATAGATTTTTTGCCCTTGCAGGTAGCGGAGTGCTAGCTGGAGGTTGAAGGAAGCTAAAACTTGAGAATTGTCATTGCAAAGATGTTTTTGGGCCGAGGAGTTGCCCTCAATTGTCGGCGGTTTCATAAATAATAAAGCCCTGCGGAGTATGCCACCCGGATCGACTCCGAAATCTGCAAATCCCACGCGGTTTTGTGGCAGCCCCGGCGCAGGCGGAGAACCGGGATTGTCTGGGCTTCCGTCGGTGACTAAACATACCCCGATAATTCGATCGCTTTTTTGTAAAACTTTGGTTAATTCCTCGCGCCCCTCTCCTAAAGGTACGTCTCGGAGTACATCTAAACCGATGACTGCCGGCTGCATTTTGTCGAGTTTTTGTAAGATTTCAGCTATTTTGCGATCGGATATTGGCCACTGATTCAGTTTCTGAATGTCTGCTTCGGTAATCCCCACCACTAGCAAACGCGAGTCTGGCTGTTCATCGGGACGCCACCTCACCATTTGGTCGTAAGCGCTTAATTCTACTGGTTCGACTATTCCTAGCTGTCTGGCCCCCATCAAGGATAATGTTACTGCCGCGCTGGCAATTAATACAGACTTAGCCAATGCTAGTGATAGTTTATACCTTTGACTCAATTGAGTCGCTGCCGATCGAATGTTGTTAGATATTTTACTCATTATCCCAGCATAAAAGTTTGACTCGTTTCTGGAACAGCAGTTGTTTCACATTTCCCCCTGCTGGAGACTTCCTCCATCTTAGAACACTCGGAAACTCCGACCGCTTTGTTACAAAAATTTACAGTACGTGGCGAGCAACTGTATCCAATGATACTTGCGACCTAGGCAACCTGATTTTTCGGACGGACAATCCACTTGCCGATCGAATTAATAAATGTTATTGATGATATGTAAAGGTTTAAATTGTGTATCTGCGCCCTCGACTAGCATCTCAAAAATATTTGTCGCCATCAGCGAATGCCTGTGTTTGCAATTATACTGAAAGGTACAACAAAATGAAACGTTTTCTACATCGGGCTACGCTTGCGGTCGCCGTATCTGCGATCGCAGCTACCGTACCCACTTCACTTGCACCGATGCGCGCACAATCCCAGCCGCTTCTGCTGAGTCAAAATGTTAATTTCCAGACTCCAGACGTAACAGCCCCCGCCAACCGACAAGGAGGGGCACATCGCGGCAACAAGCTTTGTCCAGCGGGTTTATCTATTACTCCTTTAGTGCCTCCAACTAATATCGGTTTAACCCTAACAGATTCTCCCACAATTTTTGTCTATATTCCTAACACAGCGCCCGAAATAGAGTTTACTTTGCTCAACGAAAAGGAAGACAAAGTAGTCTACGAAAAAACCTTTAAACTTGACAAATCCGGGATTGTAGGAGTTAGTATTCCTGCTACAGTGGACAACAACAAATCCCTTGAAGTTGGCAAGCGATACGTATGGTCATTTTCGATGGTTTGCGACCCCGAAGACCGAGCTGCGGATTTAGTTGTTAAAGGGTTCGTGCAGCGAATTGAACCGCAGGCAACACTCAAGAGCGAGTTGGCAAATCCCGACCCGATGACTAGGCTCAACGTTTATGCTCAAAATGGGATTTGGTACGAAACTCTCGCTACTTTAGCCCAAATGCGGCGCCAGACACCGGGGGATGTGAAGCTGACAGCCAAGTGGACGCAATTATTGCAGTCCCAAGGACTGGAATCAGTTGCAACTCAACCACTGGTTGCGCCTCTTTAAATCTCGCTATTTCTTGAAGTTTGGTCGGTCTGCCGATGGCGATGTGAAAATTGACCCATTTACTCGATCGCGCCCGGAGCTAAAACTCCGGGTTAACATTAGAAATGCGCTCTATAAATATTTTTACAAGTGGGTGGAAAAATGAAACGTTTTATACATTTTACTTCACTGGTGATGACTGTATTGGCGATCGCCGTTACTCTCCCCAGTGTGCTGACACCGATGCAGGCTGTACCTGCACCCATTCTCCTGAGTCAGAATGTTAATTTCAAACCTCCCGATGTAACAGCCCCCGACAACCGGCAAGGGGGGACGCATCGAGGCTGTAAGTTACGGGATGGTTTATTCATTACTCCCTTAGTACCTGAAAGCAATATTGGCTTAACGCTAACAGAGTCGCCAACATTTTTTGTATATGTTTCTCAACCGGCAGCTCAAGTAGAGTTTATTTTGCTAAACGCAGATGAATCCGAAGTAGTTTACGAAACTACTTTAAAAAATGACAAAGCCGGAATAGTTGGAGTTAGCCTTTCGGAGAAAGACAAGACAAAAAAAATTGAGGTTGGTAAGCGATATGTCTGGTCGTTTGCACTAGCCTGCGATCCTCTGGAGCGTTCTGGAGATTATATTGTTAAAGGATGGATGCAGCGAATTGAACCCCAGGCAAATCTCAAGAACGATTTGGCAAATCCCGACCCTATGGCTAAGGTGATTGCTTATGCTAAAAATGGGATTTGGTACGAGACTCTTGCTACTCTAGCCGAAATGCGGCGCCTCGCACCCGATGATTCGCGGCTGACAACCGAGTGGACGCAATTGTTGCAGTCCCAAGGACTAGAATCGATTGCCGCTCAACCGCTAGTTCAGTCTTTTTAATAACGACTCTTCACCAATCATTGCTGATTGTTTGCACAGTCAATTCTTCAATCCTTCAATCCAGTGACCGAAAGCAGCCAGGGTACAAGCCCCCGTCTTTATCTTGGCACAACCAAAAAATAGTATCCGATAACAAGTCCCCGGAGTCATCAGTGATATCAAATCCGTTAGCATCGGAATAGTAAATTCGAGTTCACTGTTCACTGTTGACTGTTCACTGTTGACTGTTCACTGTTGACTGTTCACTGTTGACTGTTCACTGTCAACATCATTCCGCTGTAACCGGAAATGATATGATATCGCTTTGTTCAATTCTCAAATTCTTCAATTCTTCAATCCAAAATCCAAAATCTAAAATCTAAAATCGATTGATGGCTAATAACTTTCCGACAATTCTAGCTCTTGATTTTGACGGTGTGATTTGTGACGGACTAATCGAATATTTCCAAACAGCTTGGCGTGCCTACTGTCAAATCTGGAAACCAGTCGAAACAGTGCCCGATCCAGATTTAGCTTTGAGTTTTTACCGAGTGCGGCCCGCCATCGAAACTGGTTGGGAAATGCCGCTGCTGATCCGCGCACTGCTGACAGGAATTTCCCCAGAGCAAATTTTGCTAGAGTGGCCCAATATAGTACCCTATTTGTTGACAGCAAATAATTTAAAAGCGCAGTCTGTCGGTGCTATGTTAGACGGATTGCGCGATAATTGGATTGCTGAGGATTTATCTGGGTGGCTGTCTTTGCACCGCTTTTATCCAGGGGTTGCCGATCGCTTGCACTCGTTGCAGGAGAGTTCGGTGAAAGTGGCGATCGTCACTACAAAGGAAGGCCGTTTTGTGCGGGAACTTTTGCAGCTAGCGGGCGTACAAATGCCGTCGGAGTTGATTTTTGGCAAGGAATACAACAAGCCGAAACACCAAATTTTGCGGGAATTTTTGGCCGCGTCTGGCAAAGATTCGACTATTTGGTTTGTGGAAGACCGGTTAAAAACTTTGCTGTCGGTGAAGCAGCAGCCGGATTTATCTCAGGTGAGGTTATTTTTGGCTGATTGGGGTTACAATACTTTGCCAGAACGGGAATCTGTGGCTCAAAATCCACCCGTTCAATTGCTTTCTCTGTCGCAGTTTGCCGGAGATTTTGCCGATTGGCTGCCGATCGAATGTTAATATTAGATTTTTTTACACTTGTGATTTTTTTCGCTTTTCAGAGTTAAAAAAAACCACAAAAATTTACATCTTTTTTGTTGACTTTTGCGGCGTAGACATGGTATATTAATATAATGGGATGGTGGCAAAAATATTATTTTTGCCACCATCCCATTATAAGATAAATATAACAGAAATTTCTCAAAAAAGCAAGCCGATCGAAAAAAAAAAGGTTTTTTTTCAGAGACTATTGCAGGTAATCTTGACCTCAAAAACCAGGTTTTTTTACTATTTATGGGGGCTGGTACGAAGTGTTTTAGTTTATCAAACCGCGTCTATCACAAAAAAACCAGATTCGGAACCAAAAAATTGAAAAGTGTTTTGATAATTTCTCAGCTTGAAAGCTTTCTAATATTGAGACTTAAAACCAATGCTCGATTTAACTAAAGCAGCCAAGGCAATGCAGGGAATGAGCCAACATTTGAATGTGGAAGCTCAGGCGGCTCGCCAGCGTTTGGAAGTGGCTCAGAATTTGCTGGTAAAGGCCGCAGCGGAACAGGAAAAAT
This sequence comes from Microcoleus sp. D2_18a_D3, assembly GCF_036702455.1. Classification (NCBI taxonomy): domain Bacteria; kingdom Bacillati; phylum Cyanobacteriota; class Cyanophyceae; order Oscillatoriales; family Microcoleaceae; genus Microcoleus; species Microcoleus sp. D2_18a_D3. The sequence continues at coordinate 31,089 of NZ_JAUBTK010000012.1, read as the reverse complement.
TGGTGGAATTGCAAGAGAATTGGCGCGATCGCACTTTATTCAATGCTGCCACGCCGATCGAGCCCTTGGACGATCGCAGCTACATCACCGCACCCCCCGCCGCTCACACAGTCTTTGCCACAGACGGATCGCAAATTTCCCCCAACCATCACGAAATAGCCTACTGCTACCTGCTAAACGTCGGCACAGTTATGCTGCACTACGGACAAAGCCGCCACCCAGTTTTAGACAGCGTGCCCGAGGTTTTCTACAAACCCGAAGACTTGTACGGTTCGCGACAGTGGGGAATTAGAACCGAAGAATGGATGGGATATCGGCGAGCAGTTTCCGAAGCAATAGCCTTGGCAGAAATGGGCTGCAATTGGGCAAAAGTTAACGACAATAAATTGCCCGCGCCAGCTTTAGCAATGGTAGACGGTTCCCTGATTTATTGGTTTTTGGAACAGTTACCCAGCGAAGCGCGCGATCAAATTTTGCTGCCAATTTTAGAAGCTTGGGACAAGTTGCGTTTAGCAGGAATTCCGCTGTTAGGATACTTAAGCGCTTCTCGCAGCAGCGAAAGCTTATCTTTTTTACGGTTTGAAGCTTGCACCCACGAAGTACCAGACTGCATGACAAATTGCCCGAACGTCGGATTTGCCGCCACAATTTCTTTCGCAGAAAAAGCACCTTGTCAAGAATTTGAACCTCTGCGGGATGCCATATTGTGGGCAACAATCCTGTCACCGGGACAAAGAAGCCCTTTGTGGAAATCTCAAGCTCGAATTTTAGATTTGTACGGTCTTAATTCCGTCTATTTCTGTTACGTTCACGTTGGCACAGAAATTGCTAGAATAGAAGTGCCGGAATGGGTAGCACAAGATACAGCACAGCTAGATTTAGCATTAGGAATGATGCTGGCTCAAGTACACAAAGGCGGCGGGTATCCGGTGACGCTAGCAGAAGCTCACAATCAAGCGGTAGTCACGGGGGGCGATCGAAGTCGCTTTTTCGCTTTGTTAGAGCAGCAAATGATTAAAGCCGGCTTAAAAAATGTCGGAATTTCTTATAAGGAAACACGGAAGCGCGGCAGTATTGCTTAAAGTAATAAGTAGAGTAATCTTGGACGCAGAAACCGGGTTTTTAGGGAAATACTGCATTTAAGCCTTTAACACAGAGAAAAAACCCCGTTTCTTTGGTATTTATGCGTAAGTTATGTAGAGTTAAAATCAAGTTAAAAATGTTATATGCCAATAGAACTAATTATCTTAATTGCTTCGTTACTTGTATCTTGGCTGGTGTTTAATTGGGCTTTTAAAGTGTTGAAAGCCAGCATCGGGACAGCGATTGGTTTAGCAGCAATTGTGCTGACGATGCAGTTATTGTTTGGCATCGGCCCAAATCAGCTTTTCCAACATATAATTCACTTGCCGGAAACCCTGGGGAAAATGATTTCAGGCAAATGATCCGATTTTAGATTTGAAATTTGAGAGTTGAGGTTTGAAATTCTTTTAGATACCCGACTTTTTGAAGAAGTCGGGTATCTGCGTATTCGGAGAATTTTCCCTCTTATCGATAATTCATCCGTGTATCCGTGTCAAAATCCGTGTCGTGCCTGACTTCAGATATTAACTTCCCAGCATTTGCAAATTGTACAAACTGGCATACAACCCTTCTAGCTGCAACAACTCTTCGTGGCTGCCAGATTCTACTAACTGCCCGCGTTTGAGCACTAAAATGCGATCGACATTTCGGATAGTCGAGAGCCTGTGGGCAATAATTATCGCCGTTCTGTCCGCCATCAAACGCTCTAGAGCTTCTTGAATTAAAGCTTCCGTCCCCACATCCAAACTAGCAGTTGCCTCGTCTAGAACTAAGATACTGGGATTGCGAATAGCGGCGCGAGCAAACGCTAGTAATTGCTTTTGTCCCCCCGAAAGATTCGTCCCCCGTTCCCGCAATTGCGTATCATAACCTTGAGGCAACTGTTCGATTAAACGGGCAACATTTGTCTTTTCTGCTGCTGCTTGAATTTCCTCAATCGAGTAACTTTCTCCCAGGCTGATATTGCTTTTCACGTCACCAGCAAATAGAAAGCCATCTTGGATAATCACGCCTATATGCCTGCGTAACTCTGCTTGAGGTAAATCCCGAATATCCACATGATTAACCAGAATCCGTCCTCGGCTAGGCTCATAAAGGCGGCACAGGAGACGGATAATCGAACTTTTGCCCGCACCAGTGGGGCCAACTAATGCTACTTTTTCGCCGGATTTGATGGTGAAATTGAGGTTTTGCAGGACATATTCGTCTTGTTTGTAAGCAAACCACACGTTGTCAAATTGGATTTCTCCCGATTCAGAATTCTGCGATTTGGCATTTTCTCCCCCCCTTAGCAAGATGGGGTTGGCGGGGGGTGATTGGGGATTGTTAGGCAATAAACGATATTCTGAACTTGCTGGATTTTGATGATTATCTGCCAATTCTCGATCGACCGGAGACAAGTTGTAAGCCGTTGCCTCTGGATGTCCAGTTATCAACAAGGGTGAATAACCTGCCCTTCTTCCTCCTTCCTTCTTCCCTCTTCCTTCTTCCTTCTTCCCTCTCCCTTCAAACATCCGTGTATCCGTGTCAAAATCCGTGTTGTGCCCTTCCTTCTTCCCGCTAGTTGGATCTTTAATTTCGATCGGTTCGTTGAGGATATCGCTAATCCGTTCTACAGCGGTAAATCCTGCTTGAATTGCAGTGAATTTCTCGGCAAATTGCCGCAGCGGATCGAAGAGACGTTGAGCAAATAAAATGAATGCCGAGAGAGTACCAAAGTTAAGATTACCGGCTAAAACCCTTTGACCACCCATCCACAAAACGGCTGCAATCGCTACTAAAGCAATCCATTCTAATGTCGCAGATACGGCTGAGTCGTAAAATATAGTTTTGTCAACTGCTTTAATGTAGCGTTTATTGGTGACGCGAAACAATTGTGAATTGAATCTTTCGCGGCGGAATAGCTGCACTACACCAATACCAGTCAGGTTTTCTTGCAGTTGGGCGTTGAGTTCGGACAGTTCTTCTCTGGTATTGTAATTTGCTATGCGATATTGGTACTGGAAATAAATTATGACTGCGGTAATTGGTATCATCATCAGCACCAACATTAAAGCTAGTTGCCACTGCATGGTAAACATGAAAATGGCAATTACTAAAATTGAAAATAAATCGCTGACAATGCCGATCGCCCCTGAAGAGAAAACCTCTCCCAAAGCTTCTACATCGCTGGTGAGTCGAGTCATCAGTTTACCGACAGGAGTGCGATCGAAAAATCTCACTGCTAGCGATGTGACGTGGGCGAACAAATCATTTCTAATATCTGTAGTAATTATTTGCCCTACTTTCGTGACTAAATAGCCTTGAAGTGATTGCAGTGCTAATCTAAGTGTTATAGTTAGCATCAGCAAAATAGCCAAAATATTCAATGCAGCAGATAGAGGCACTCCCCGCAAGAATTCGTAGGTAGGTTCCGAGCGAATTACCGAAATTGCCTGTCCAATGAGAATCGGTTGAATTGCTCCTGAGACTGCTAGCGGTACTAATAGTGCGATCGCAATAATCAGCAAGCGTTTGCTGCGGGTTGCGTAAGATGCCAACCTCATGAATAACCGCCAGTCTGTTTCCTGGCCGGATTTGTTTTTGGTGTCTGCTACTGGTGAGGAAATAGTCATTGATGGCAAAAACTGTACAATATATCTAGTTAATAATTGTAACAAATAGAATGAATATTTGGCACTAATATCAGTAACAGGCAAGATGCCTGTTTCACAAAGAGTGTTTTCTTGTAACAGCAGGTTGGGTTGAGGAAAGAAACCCAACCAAAATGTTTGTAGGCAGACAAAAATGGTATTATAATCTACTGGTACAAGTTATATTTATCATGCAAGAGATAGAGACAGCCCGATTGTATCTGAGACAATTTACGCCAAACGACTTAGATGAGCTGTACCACATCTACAGCGATTCAGAAGTGATGAAGTATTTGAGCGAAGGCGTCAGAAATAGAGAAGAAACAGCAGCAGATTTAGTTCAGATAATCGCAGATTGGGAAAAACACGCTTTCGGTTTGTGGGCTGTTGTCTATAAAGAAAATAACCAATTGATCGGCGATGGGGGGCTTCGCTTCTTAGGCAAAACACCTGAAGTAGAAGTCGGTTACGTGTTAGCAAAAGCCTATTGGGGGAAAGGTTTAGCGTCGGAAGTTGCAGCGGCTAGCCTCAAGTACGGATTTGAAGCATTGAAACTAGAAAAAATTGTTGCTGTTGCAGATACCGAAAACATTGCCTCGCGGCGGGTAATGGAAAAAATGGGGATGAAATACCAGCATAACCTCGATGATTCGGATCGAGTATATTATTCAATCTCGCGAAAAATCTACCAGTCAAAAGTAGTTTAGTTGAGTTGACGAAGGAAATTAAACCAAAATGTTTGTAGCAAGACTTATCACAACTGGTATCATAATCTAGTGGTAAAAATTATATTAATCATGCGAGAGATAGAGACAGCCCGATTGTATCTGAGACAATTTACGCCAGACGACTTAGATGAGCTGTACCGCATCTACAGTGATGCAGAAATAATGAAATACTTGAGAGGAGTTAAAACTAGAGAAGAAACAGAAATCGCCATTAATACCATGCTCAAAAGTTGGGAAGAAAACCACTTCGGAATGTGGGCTTTAGTACATAAAATAGACCGTAAAATGATTGGTCGCTGCGGACTGGTTTTTCTGGACAAGACACCGGAAGTTGAGCTAGGCTATACCCTTGACAAAGTTTATTGGAATCAAGGATTGGCGACTGAAGCATCTTTGGCTAGTCTAAATTATGGATTTAAAATATTAAATTTGGATAGAATAGTTGCGATCGCCCGCCCAGAAAATATCGCCTCCCAGCGGGTGATACAGAAAGTTGGCATGAAATATGAAAAAAATGCTCGTTATTACGAAACTGATGTACTATATTACTCTATATCGCGAGAAACCTACGATTCAAAAGTAGTTTTGTAGGGTGTGCGTTGCACACCTTACTGCATTTAAATTACTCACATTGCAATTTGTCATTATTGCCTGCTGACAACTACGAAGTTCTTTGCAATTGCTTGTTAACTTTTTGAATTTTCTTAGCAAAATACTCTTGTCTGTGTCCCAATCTTTTAGCCACGTCCAACCCTTTTTGATAGGATTCCAAAGCTTTATCGTAAGCCTTCATCTCTTGATAAACTTGACCGATATTGTCATAAGTGTTCATCAATCCGTAGAAATTGTAAGCCCGCTCTTCTAACAGCAACTGCATTTGATAAATCCGCAAACTCGGCTCCCACTGCTTTTGCGCTCGATAAAGTAAAGCTAATTTATCTAAAGCTTCACTAGCTTGGGCATACTGTTGAATGGGGACGGCTAAATTGTAGGCTTCCTGATAGTATTGAGCTGCTAAATTGATTTGACCTATGGTTTGGTAATCGCTGGCGATCGCAATTTTGAGCGGTGGTATAGCACTCGGGTTTTGCAAGTTAAGATACACCGATGCTAGTTTTTCCCGGGCTGCGATCGCCTTTAGGGGTTGTTTCGACTGTTGGTAAACGTAGGCCAACTGTCTCAGAGTATCTACCTCTGTTGGAGGAGTTACAGGCTGCGGCGGCGCGCCGTTTCCCGCAACTACAGCAGAAGTTGGCACAGCAGAATTAGCAGCAAATAAAGCGCGGTTTTCCTGAATTAAAGTTGCCAATTCCTCATAGACGGGAGCAGCTTTATCGTAACTCAACCAATTGACGTGAATTAGCGCGATCGCCTTCAAAATCTGACCTTCAGCCAATATATCTTCGTTTTGGCGCGCATTTTCGAGAATTTCTTGGTAAACTTCTACAGTCGGGCCTTTAGCGCGCACCTGCTGAAAAGCCGCAGCGAAGACGGGGAGCAACTCAGTATTAAGTGGTACTTGGGATTTGACTTCTTTTTGAATTGCTTGCAACCGTTTGGTAATAAGCTGTAGTTCGAGGTTTTTACCATTACTCCAAGCAACACTTCCCACCCGACTCAAAGCAGCAATTTCCGCCGCCGGGCCCAGATACCTCCGCAGCCGCAATTCTCGGAACCAAATTTCAAAAGCACCCGCGCCGTCTCCAGCTTCCAGTTTAGCCGCTGCTTCTAAGTTTAACTCTTCCAAAGCCGCTGTCAGTTCGTCCCGCTGAGTGCTGCTCAAAGATTCGTTAGCGGGGGCTAGGGGATCGGGTGTGGTAATTTCTAGAGGATTAGGAGAAAATTGATCGAGGCCTGGTGGATTAGTTTGGGCGCTAGCAATAGAACCAACACACAGCCACAAGAAAAGCAAGCACCCAATTGGCACAGAACTTCTCATTCTTAAAATTTGGTTGCCGCGATTCGGCATCTCTTTTGGAAACATCAAGTTTTGCATATCTACAAAACGGTATAAATTATGTCACAAAGATGGCACAAAAGTAAACAGTTCAACAAGAGCAACAAAATAAATTTTACCGCACTGAGCAATTGTTTTCAGTTCAATGCGTTGGGCGATCCTCTTCGTTGGCGTAGCCCCCGTAGGGGCGGGCTTCGCCAACGTATTTTACGCTTATTCAGTCTAGCCCTCATTCTTTTAACTGTTTGCACAGCTTGCGCCCCCCCTCCCGCAGTTGCAAAAGACCGCTCTTTTCCAGAAATGTCCCTAGAATTTTTGGGCGAGTACGAATTGCCAAAAATGAATTTTGAAGGAGTACCAGTCGGCGGTTTGTCAGGAATTACCTACGATCCCAAAGGTATTAGTGAAGTCACTTCCAAAGCTTATCGCTTTTACGCTCTTTCCGACGACCCCAGCGAAAACGGAGAAGCCAGATTTTACAGTCTCCGACTCGACCTCACATCAAATGACCCCGGCAATATTCGCCTGAAAAAAGTTACCGTTGAAGGCGTTACATCCCTCAAAAAAGCAGAGGGTGAAACCTTCTCTTGGGGTTCCATCAATCCCGAAGGCATCGCCCTTTCTCCCCGCAATTCAGTATTTGTCGCCAGCGAAGGCGTTACTCATGTTGGCATCCCTCCTTTTCTCGGTGAATTTGACCTCAAAACAGGGCAAATGCGGGGAAAATTGCCGATACCAAAGCGCTATATTCCCGATGCCAGCGATGAAAAACAGCAGCAAGGAGTGGTCGACAATTTAGGTTTTGAATCTTTAACAATCGACCCAGAAACCTTTAGTCCGGGCGGTCTCGATCCGTTTCGTTTGTTTGCAGCTACGGAAGCGCCGTTAATGCAAGATTTAGACCCGGAACAGGAAAATAAACTCCGTCTTTTACATTATGTCATCGTCGATAAAACGCCGCAATTAGTATCAGAAAATCTTTACAAGTTAGACCAAGTTCCCATGACTGTTTTGAACGGTTTAACAGAATTAGTAACTGTCGGTGGCGGTCAGATTCTGAGTTTAGAACGTTCTTTTGGGCTGTCGGGATACAGCGCTAGGATATATCAATTAGCGGTTGGGGCGGCTACAGATACTTCGAGAATCCAGAGTTTTAAAGGGCGAGTGGCGGTCGAACCTGTTAAGAAAAAGTTGCTGCTAGACTTAAGCGAACTCGGAATTCCGCTGTACAATTTAGAAGGGATGACCCTCGGCCCGCGCTTGCCAGATGGCAGCCAGAGTCTCGTTTTAGTCAGCGATGACAATTTTGATGAAGCGCAGAAAACTCAGTTTATTTTGTTGAGTTTGAAGGGCAAAGGTTAAGTCAGAAGGGCGGGCTAGAAGCCCACCCCACAAGAAGATTTATTCTTTGTGAAAAAGGCCGGAAAGCCTGTTGAGGAAAACCGTACAATAAAATTCACTCTTTGTGGAACAGGCATCTTGCCTGTTCATAAAAATAGTATAAATGAGGTGAAACAAAAATTTTTCCACAATAAAATACCCTAATTATGCCAACTCGTAATACTTTGCACTTACCAGATATCGAACTTTCCTACCTAGAATGGCAGCCAGAAACAGGGAAAGAAAAAGTTCCGCGCTTGCTGCTGCTGCACGGTTTAGCAGATAGTGCGTGTGTCTGGACTAGCTTGGGCAATTACTTGTCTAACCGCTATCATATTGTAGCGCCAGATATGCGCGGTCACGGAGAGAGTAGCAAACCGAAAACAGACTATACTTTTGAAAGTGCGATCGCAGATTTAGAAGCTTTGATGGCACATCTCAACTGGCCCGACGCCCACATTTTAGGACATTCTTGGATGGGCAAACTAGCACCGATTTGGGCGAGGCAAAATCCCGCTCGTTTTTGCAGTATGATTTTAGTAGACCCCATCTTCATCACCAAAATGCCCGCCGCGATGAAACTCACCCTGCCAATTGTTTACCGAAAATTAGACTGTCTCAAATGTGTGGGCCCGTTTGCGACTTTAGCCCAAGCAGAAGCAGCAGCAAAACAATCGGGAGAATACGCAGATTGGAGTGAGGTGCAACAAATGCTATTCCAACACCAAATCGAACAAAAATCAGACGGAACTTGGGGCAGTAAATTTACGATTGCAGCCAGAAATCAGATATTTGCAGAAGTGATGAAAGTTGCCGGTTTAACTGAAAATATTGACATACCGACTTTGTTTGTGCAACCGGAAAAAGGCGTAAATCGCATGGCTTGGCAAATGCAGCCATACAATAGATACTTGAAAAATCTTACCGTTGCAAAAGTACCGGGGAATCACTGGTCTTTTTTGACTCAACCCGAAACTTTTAATCAAACTGTGGCAGAGTTTTTAGAGGGCACAAGACACTGAATTTAGAAATTATCGCACACCGGGGATTTTCGGCGATCGCCCCTGAGAATACTTTAGCAGCTTTTGAACTGGCGATCGCCCGTGGAGCTCATTCGATCGAATTTGACATCCAGCTATCCGCCGACAACGTACCAGTGATTTTTCACGACGCAACATTAGATAGAATCACTGGAGTTTCTGGCAAAGTTAGGGAAACAACTCTGTCTCAATTGCAGACACTTAATGCGGGAAAATGGTTTAGCGATGAATTTTCACAAGAAAAAATTCCTACCTTAAAAGAATCATTAGCTATCCTCAAAAATGTTGACAAATTTCTTTACTTTGATGTCAAACCTCACTGCGAGTGGTCTGATGCAGATGTCGCGGATTTTGTCAATACTTTGAAGGGCGAAGAAATCCAACAAAAATGCGTTATTACTTCCTTTAACGCTGGATTTCTGGAACAAGTGCGGCGGCTATCTGGCGATTTGGCGATCGGACACATTGTTGCTAATCTAGAAGCATACAAAACTCAATTTGCTCAAGCTGTAGCCCATCAGGATAATTTGATTAGCAGTCTGTATCGCGTGTTGCTGGAAAACCCCGCACTGATTCAAGAAACCCGGAGTCAGGGAGTTGACATTGTGGCCTGGACGGTGGACGATCGAGCGGATATGCAAAAGTTACTTGATTTGGGTATAACGCGGATAGTCACTAATTGTTTGATATAATTTGTTTAACTTGATAAGCTAATCCGCATTTAAATTGCATAGTAAAATAAATTTTTCCTCTTGTGGGGTGGGCATCCTGCCCGCCCTCAACATACAAATTAAATGCACAACAGCTTATTTTGCACCATTATCAAGAACGGGCAAGATGCCCGTTCCACAAAACTCAATTATATAGATGAATTACTTTCGCAAAAGCATCCACGAAATGTCTGGCTATGTGCCGGGAGAACAGCCACCGTTAGGCACAAAAATTATTAAACTAAATTCTAATGAAAATCCCTATCCGCCTTCTCCCAAAGCCTTAAAAGTGCTTCAGGAAATAGACGGAGAAATGCTGCGGCGCTATCCAGATCCCACTGGCAAAAGTTTTCGCATTGCTGCTAGTAAAGTTTTTGGAGTTGCTGACGATTGGATTGTTGTAGGTAACGGCAGCGACGATTTATTAAACTTGATAGTTCGCGCTGTGGGCGAATCGGGGAAACAGATTGTTTGTCCCGCGCCAACCTATGTATTGTACCGCACTTTGGCAGCAATTCAAGATGCAGAATTTGTTGAGGTTCCTTATCCCGACGACTACAAGTTACCAGTCGATTTGCTAATAGCAGCCCGAGGTGCTGTGACGTTTGTAGCTTCGCCAAACAGTCCATCGGGAACAGCCATATCTATGGCTGATTTGGAGACACTGGCTAAAGAGTTATCGGGCATTCTTGTGATCGACGAAGCTTATGTAGATTTCGCCGAAGAAAATTCTTTGGAATTGACAAAAAAATACAGTAATGTTATAGTTTTGAGAACGCTTTCAAAAGGTTATTCCCTCGCAGGATTGAGGTTGGGTTTTGGCATAGCAAATCCGGCGCTGCTGGCAGAATTAAATAAAATCAAAGACAGCTATAATGTGGATGCTTTAGCTTATGCAGTGGGGGCGGCTGCGATCGCCGATCGAGACCACAAAATAGCCAACGCCGAAAAGATTAAGGCTTCGCGAGCAAAACTAGCCGTTAGCTTCAAGGAATTAGGCTTTGACGTTTGGCCTTCGCAAACCAACTTTTTGTTAGTTAGGCCACCAAACGGCGATGCAGAAAGAATTTATCAAACACTCAAAGTACGGGGAATATTGATTCGATACTTCAATCAGCCCCGATTAGAAGACAAATTGCGGATTAGTGTAGGTACGGAGGAACAGAATCAAATCTTAGTTAAAACTTTGAAAGAAATCCTCTAAATAACGATCGCACTAAAATTAGTTGCTAGTGATTAAGCTGTTACGCATTTAAATTGGAAAATCGGGACAGGCTAGAAGCCCGTCCCACAAGAGTTTTATTGATTTTTGACACACAGTTTAAATGTAGAACAGCTTACTTTAGTCCTCTGATTTGTATGAAGACTTGCATTCCTCACTACCAACAGCTTGATTACGGATAATTATTAGGATTATCAATCGCCAATCCTTCCGACTGAGCAATATCCAGCAATCGGTTGTCCGCCGAAACAAAAACCAGTCGAGTTTCTGGCTGCGAAAGGAGAGTAGTAGATTGAAAACGCAAAGCCGAGGCTAACTGTACAGAATCATAAGCGCGCAGCGGATGTTGCATCACCAATTCGGTGGCTGTTTCTATCAAAGTTTGATCAACATCTATGACTCGGTATTCATTTTCAAAATCCTCCCTAACTTTTTGCACAATTAAATCAAAACGTTCCGCAGACAAACTTCTATCCCGCAGACGGCGTGCAAAAGCGCTGTGTACCTCCACCCAAGTAATCTGGCTAATAGCTAAATCGTTATCTGTAGCAGGATCGGTAATCGATAAAATCCAGCCACTGCCTATTTCAGGCACGTATCGTTTGACTAAAGCGCTAGTATCCAGAAAATAAGCATTTACCACGGGCCACGATCCTCGATAACGATTTCTGAGATAGGCTTACCTGGTAGCGGTTCCATTTTTTGCATCAATTCGCGCCACTGCTGCGCGCGCTTGATTAATTCTGCTCGATCGAGCTTACCCTGTTTCTTTGGCAAACGCACCCCCTCTACAAGCATCTTAATCATCGACTTTTCGCGATCGCCCTTGAGTTCTTCCGGCGACACTTCCGCTACAATTGTGATTTGCACAGTTTCCCCATCATTCAATGACAAAGGACTCAAAGGACGAAAAACCCCGTTTTCGTAGATAGCAGTAATAGTTTCTGGCATAATTAGCCTCTTAATTAAATGCTTTGACTTATTGTACTTCTTTTAGAGTTTTCAGTAAGGTGCGTCAGTTGTGATTATTTTTGCTCCAAACAAACAATCTCGGAACTGACGCACCTGACAACAAATGGTGCGTCAGAATAATACTTTCGGCGCTGATTTAAAATCTCAAAACTGACGCACCCTACCACTGATATCATCAGTCATTCCCGATTCTTTAATCGAAAATCCAAAATCTAAAATCTAAAATCGTCTTACTTCGTTGCCACCACAGCCAAATTCCAAGCCAAGCGCTTCATCAAAGGCAACTTTTTCAAAAAGCCATCCAACCCTTCCAATCGAGAGTATTCCGGTTTCAATCTCTCTTGTTCAATGATAATCTTTTTCCAATAACGCTCCTCATTTGGATGCACTTTTTCTATTAAATAAAAGCGTAAAAAAATCCACAGCGATGTCAGCCAAAACGTATCGTAAGCCGTCTCCGAAAACAAAGACTTGATAAAATTCACAATATTAATATCCAAAGGAGTTTCATCCTCCGTTCGCACCTCAGTAGCCATCCTGCGGTAAACATTAATAACCGGATTGTGCTTCATCGGGTCCCAGAAACAAGCTTTTCCCCCAGGCTTCAGCACGCGGTGCATTTCGCAAATTGCCTTTTCTGGTTCCGGCAAATGGTGCAGCAAATTAGAAGCGTAAACAATATCAAAACTGTTGTCCGCGAAATCCATAGCCATTGCATTTACAGTGCAGCCCTCTATTTTGACGCCGTTTTTCTCAGCCAATTTCAGGGCAACTTCTACCATGCCCTGAGAATAGTCCGCCGCCACACAATTTGCACCTTTTTTAGCAAAATAAACGCTATTTTCTCCCGCGCCACAGCCTAAATCTAACAGGCGTTTGCCCGTAATATCGCCCATTTGCTGGACGATAAATCTATTTTCTGGGGCGGTACAAGCTTCAAAGTAATCATTAACTCGAATGCCGTCAATATCGATTGTGGATGCCCAAGCATCGTGGAATTGCCGCTCTTTTTTTAAGGTTTCGTCTTGCATTTTTCAAGAGTTGGTTATTAGTAAAAAAAAGTAATTTTAAACCGCAGATAAACCCTGATCAAGGCAGATTAATTGAGATTTATCTGCTTCGATCTGGGTTCGTCTGCGGTTTGTTTCAAGAAAAAGGGCTGACAAGAAATTTATCAGCGCTGTGCTTCTGCAACAACTTCATTTCTGATCAGATTTGGCTGTTGCGAGGATTTTTCAGTAATATGCTGCAATGCCTGATACAGGCGATTTAAAGCGCTGATGTATGCTTCTGCAGACGCTACGATAATGTCGGTATTTGCTGAGTGACCGGAAAATACTTTGCCTTCGTGCCGCAAGCGAATTGTTACTTCGCCGATCGCATCTATGCCCGCAGTTACCGATTGTACAGAAAACTCGATCAACTCGTTGGGTACGTTTACCACCCGGTTAATTGCCCTGTAAATCGCATCCACAGGCCCAGTGCCGATCGCAGCATCGGTCAATTCTTCGCCCGCCGGATTCCGCACAGTGACAGTTGCTGTCGGGCGAGATTTGTCGCCGCAGGAAACTTGCACCAATTCTAACCGGAAAAGTTCCGGTGCTTGGTGCACTTCGTTATTGGCGATCGCCTCTAAATCCCAATCAGTAATCTCTTTTTTCTTGTCTGCCAAATCTTTAAACTTGACAAAAGCCTTATTTAGCTCATCGTCTGCCATTTCAAAACCCAACTCTTTCAAGCGAGTGTGAAAAGCGTGGCGGCCCGACAATTTGCCCAAGACGATTTGATTTTCTGTCAAGCCGATCGACTCAGCGTCCATAATCTCGTATGTCCGCTTATTTTTCAGCACCCCATCTTGGTGAATTCCCGACTCGTGAGCGAAAGCATTTGCCCCGACAATCGCCTTATTTGGCTGCACCAACATCCCCGTCAAAGTCGAAACCAAGCGGGAAGTTTTGTAAATTTGGCGCGAGTCAATATTTGTCAGCGGTTCCTCAGAATCCGCAGCCCGGCCCAAGAACGGATTATAATATTGACGCCGCACGTAAAGCGCCATTACCAACTCTTCCAGAGCTGCATTTCCCGCCCGTTCGCCAATCCCGTTAATCGTGCATTCTAACTGTCTAGCGCCATTTTTCACAGCTTCCAAAAAGTTAGCAACAGCCAATCCTAAGTCATTGTGACCGTGAATCGAAATAATTGCGCGATCGATATTCGGCACATTTTCCTTAATTCCGCGAATCAAAGCCCCAAACTCGCTCGGAGTCGTGTAGCCGACAGTATCGGGAATATTAACAGTAGTCGCACCGGCTGCGATCGCCCGTTCTAGAACCTGATACAAAAACTCCGGTTCCGATCGACAAGCATCTTCGGGCGAAAACTCTACATCATCCACAAAAGACTTAGCGTAAGCCACCATTTCCGGCACAATTTCCAGAACCTCAGCCCGCGTCTTTTTCAGCTTATACTCCAAGTGAATATCGGACGTAGCCAGAAACGTATGAATTCGCGAATTTACTGCTGGTTTCAGAGCCTCTGCTGCTGTTTTAATATCCTGCTTTCTCGCCCGTGCTAAACCGCAAATTGTCGGGCCATCTTCCGTGCCAACCGATCGGGCTATTTTTTGGACTGCCTCGAAATCTCCCGTGCTGGTAAAGGGGAAACCCGCTTCAATCACATCCACGCCCAATCTCGCTAACTGGCGAGCGATCGTCAGCTTTTCATCCACATTCAGAGATGCACCCGGAGATTGTTCTCCGTCCCGCAAAGTCGTATCGAAAATAATAATCCGGTCTTGACTTGGTTGAGTTTTCATAGCTCTAAAAAGTGTTTTCCTGATTTTTACTTGTCCGTTTTTCTGGGTTTTTAGCCTCCAGTCACCAGTCCCCTGTCTCGCGCCAATAACGAATAATTAATAACCCATAACCCATAACTACTGACTAATGACTGCTGACTAATGACTAATGACTAATAACTAATGACTACTGACTAATGACTAATGACTAATGACTAATAACTACTGACTAATAATCCATCTTCTCGATATGTTCCCTAATTTCATTTAGGTCTATATACCTATCTGTAGCATTTCTTAACTCTCTAGCAATCATTCCTTCGGTGGATACCACAGTAATATGAGTATTTTTCGAGCGCAGCAGCTCAATCGCCCGCTCAAAATCCCCATCCCCGCTAAAAAGCACAACTTGGTCGTACTGATCCACCGTATTAAACATATCAACCACAATCTCAATGTCTAAATTAGCCTTTTGAGAATATCTGCCCGAAGCATCGTCGTAATATTCCTTAAGAATCTTAGTGCGAACCGTGTAACCCAGACTGATCAAGGCATCTCGAAATCCCCTTTGATCTTGGGGGTCTTTGAGACCCGTATACCAGAAAGCATTAATCAAGATGACATTCGGCTGCGAAGTTTTGAAATATTCGAGCACCCTGCGAGGATCAAAAAACCAACCGTTCTTTTGTTGAGCGTAGAACATATTGTTCCCGTCCACAAAAATAGAAAGGCGGTTCATTAAGTTTGTCATAGAAACTTAGACCTAATAATTGTAGAAAGAAGTTAATCTAAATATCACATTTTAGCAACATGGAGCTAACTGAGGCAATAGATTAAACTTCAGAAAACTCCATCTCCCCAGTATTTCATATTTTCGGCTCTACCGCCAGAGGGTTCTTTTAACCCTGCTTGCATTTGAGCGAGGGGCCCTCACAAACTATACGCCTAGTAACTCAATACCCGCTGCCGTGTCAAGGTTAATGGCGCATTCAAACTACCGCGCCCACCGCCCTACCGCCAAGCAGGCATACCGAAGCGCATAGCAGTAGCTTTTGCTCCCCTGATTTCATAGCGCAGGCTACCTCAGCTCAAGCCTTTTTGCTTTCAAGGGCCCAGCGAGCTAACTCTGTCCGGTTGTGCAGACCTGTTTTGCCCAGCATATTGCTGACGTGGCTTTCGATAGTCCGCTGGCTGACATTCATCACGTCTGCAATCTGGCGGTTTGCCATACCCTGCGCTAGCAACTGTACCACCTTTAACTCAGTGGGGGTCAATTCGACATTGCGGCGCGCCTTAATTTTTGGGCTACTCTCCATACCGGGATTTGAGTGGCGAATCAAGCGGGATGCTGCTTTCAGAGAAGATTCCACTTGGGCTACCAGTTCTTCTGGTTCAAAAGGCTTGACTATATAAACGTCCGCCCCAGTGCTCAAGCCTTTTACTCGGTCTGAACTTTGACCTTTTGCGGACAAGAAAAGAACCGGAATCCAGTTAGTGCGAGGGTCTTCTCTGATGTGTTTGACTAAAGTGTAGCCGTCCATTTCCGGCATCATCACATCGCAGATAATCAAGTCGGGAACTTCTTGTTCTAGTTTTTCCAGAGCGTCTCTGCCGTTTTCTGCTGTAATGACGTTGTAACCCCGAAACTCCAAGTAGTCCTTGACGAGCAAGATCAAGTTGGGGTCGTCGTCAACCAGCATCAGCCGTTTTTGCTCTCCTGAATTATTGTCCTTTGTCATGTTTATTCCCGCTAAAGTATCCCGCACGCTTCCTTGTTTTCACTTCTGTTTTTTCCGTCAGTCCCCCGCCACCCGGCTGGGGGTGGAGGACGACGATCGACTGAAGGGATGGCGGTGAGGGAAAGCGGGGCGGGTATTACCGCTTTCCAACCTATAATTGACGGCTGTTTGTGAGTGTCTTACGACCTGGAATGCAGCCCAAACCTGTAATGGACGATCGCCCTGTCAAGATCAGCCTTGATTGATTGGAGATTCCCTAACAGAGCGCAAGTTAAATATCTTTAATCTCGATCGGTTCAATTTCAGGTTAATGCCCCGGTTTTAAATGATACTTCTGATATAGAGAAATTTAAGCAGACTCCCTACTTACGTATTTAACTGTTTCTAGTGTAGTTTGGCAACCTGCTTAGTGTCTGCCACTGAGAAATTTTTGCACATAATTTCACAAAAAAAGCTCGGTAAGTGGGAAGCTCAGAGACTTTAGTCCTGAGAGGAAAACGACCCGGCGATTTCAATCGCCTTGAATTCCCTTGCGGGGTAGAGGGGTATGGTTGCCCCTCCGGCGAGGATATGGTTGTCCTCAAACACCCATTACTGGGGTCAAGTTAGCTTCGCCAATGTTATAAAGGCTTGTCAGGCTAGCAGCACTGCCTCAGTGACTTTAAGACTGTTTAACTACTAGCGACAGAGCAAGGGACTAGCTTCGCATCCCAGGGTGTCGTGGCCTAAATAACGTAGCCAGTTAAGGCTTAGGCTGGTCAGTACAGCTTGCTTGATTTCTCTTACAAGCGAGCGTGGCTTTAGCCCTGAGTTACTGACCCTTAACCTTGAAACTTAACATTTAATTATAACCCTGTACTTTAACAGCGCTATAATTAAATGTTTGGCTGGGCCTCAGAAGGCACAGGCAAGGGATGAGTTAAGAAAGCGTATTCTTGAACGACCTTTGAGTTGAGGAGATGTTCCTGAATAATTCTCTCAATGACGGGGGGAGTAACGTCGCGATACCACACTCCGTCTGGATAGACTACCATAATCGGGCCAGACGCGCACACTCGCAGGCAATTGGCTTTGGTGCGAAAGACGCAGGTTGGTCGAGTGGCACTTGGCTTGTCCAACCCCAATTGTTGCAAGCGTTTTTTTAAGTAATTCCACGCGTCCAAACTGGTTTGCCGATCGCAGCACTTGGGCAGGGTTTGGTCGGCACAGATAAAAATATGCCGCTCGATTTGAGCGATTCCCAGGCTTTGGACGCAAGCGCTCAAGCCTTGGCTGCAATATTCCTCGTTATTTTCGGTCATTGTATTCATCAATCAAAAGTAATTGGTTAGCGATCGAAAGTCATCACCACAGCCCCCACTCCCTCCCGTCTCAAGGGTAGGTTTTTTACTATTCAGAAATGGAGGGCAAGCAAGAGGCAAGTTTTAAAGGCATAAAAAGTCGAAATCCCGGCTTTTTCGCGAATTGCTCTCTCCCCCTCTCCCTCTCTCCTTCTGGCTCTCTCCCCCTCTCCCTCTCTCCCTCTCTCCCCCTCTCCTTGCCTCCTACTCATTCTCGGTTCGGGAACCCGTACTGACAACTAAGTTGCGATCGACCCTGACTAAAGCTAAATTAGCACTCAGGAGTCGAGAGTGCTAATATGTCAGTTGTAAGTAGTCCGCTGTTGCTTTCATCGTGACCCCTGACGACTGACTCACGACAATCTGTAATCTGGAGATTTTTTTATGGCAGCAGTATCACTGAGTGTTTCTACCGTTAAACCGTTAGGCGAGCGCGTGTTCGTGAAAGTAAGCGCTAGCGAAGAAAAAACCGCCGGCGGCATCCTTCTGCCCGACACAGCTAAGGAAAAGCCCCAAGTAGGCGAAGTCGCGGCAGTGGGCCCCGGCAAGCGCAATGACGACGGCAGCCGCACTGAAATGGAAGTCAAAGTCGGCGACAAAGTTCTGTACTCGAAGTACGCCGGCACCGACATCAAACTCGGCACAGACGAATACGTCTTGCTTGCAGAAAAAGACATTCTGGCGATCGTTAACTAATTAATCATTAGTCATTAGTCATCAGTCCTTAGTCATCAGTCATTAGTTTAAAGCGAACGCCGCCAAACAACTAATGACACGGGACAAATGACTAAAATCCATCATCCCTAATCCAAAATCTCAAACCTTCTCATCCCCAAAAACTATGGCTAAGCGTATCATCTACAACGAAAATGCACGTCGCGCCCTCGAACGCGGTATGGACATTCTGGCCGAAGCAGTGGCCGTAACCCTCGGCCCCAAAGGTCGTAACGTGGTTCTTGAAAAGAAATTCGGAGCTCCTCAGATCGTCAATGACGGTGTTACCATCGCCAAAGAAATCGAACTAGAAGACCACGTAGAAAATACAGGCGTTGCCCTGATCCGTCAAGCAGCTTCCAAAACCAACGACGCAGCAGGCGACGGCACCACAACTGCTACCGTTTTGGCTCACGCAATGGTCAAAGAAGGCCTGCGTAACGTAGCAGCCGGCGCAAATGCGATCGCCCTCAAGCGCGGTGTTGACAAAGCAACCACGTTTTTGGTAGAAAAAATTGCCGAACACGCCAAACAAGTAGAAGATTCCAAAGCCATCGCTCAAGTCGGCTCCATCTCTGCTGGTAACGACGATGAAGTCGGCCAAATGATTGCTAACGCAATGGACAAGGTGGGCAAGGAAGGCGTGATTTCCCTGGAAGAAGGGAAGTCTATGACCACCGAATTGGAAATCACCGAAGGGATGCGCTTCGACAAAGGCTACATTTCTCCCTACTTCGTCACCGACACTGAGCGGATGGAAGCGATTCTAGAAGAACCCTTCATCTTGCTGACAGACAAGAAAATCGCTTTGGTACAAGATTTAGTACCTGTGCTCGAACAAGTAGCTCGTTCCGGCCGCCCGCTGTTGATCATTGCAGAAGACATTGAGAAAGAAGCTCTAGCTACCCTCGTTGTCAACAAACTGCGCGGTGTGTTGAATGTGACTGCTGTTAAAGCACCCGGTTTTGGCGATCGACGCAAAGCCATGTTAGAAGATATCGCCGTATTGACCGGCGGTCAACTAATCACCGAAGATGCCGGTTTGAAACTGGAAAACACCAAGCTCGACATGATCGGCAAAGCCCGCCGCATCACCATCACCAAAGACAGCACCACAATTGTTGCCGAAGGTAACGAAGCTGCCGTCAAGTCCCGCTGCGAACAAATTCGCCGTCAAATGGACGAAACCGAGTCTTCCTACGACAAAGAGAAGCTGCAAGAACGTTTGGCCAAATTGGCTGGCGGCGTCGCAGTGATCAAAGTCGGCGCGGCTACCGAAACAGAAATGAAGGATCGCAAACTGCGTTTGGAAGATGCGATCAACGCAACCAAAGCTGCTGTCGAAGAAGGAATTGTTCCTGGTGGCGGTACAACTTTGGCTCACCTGACTCCTCAATTGGAAGAGTGGGCTAACAGCAGCCTGAAGGGCGAAGAATTGACCGGTGCATTGATTGTGGCACGGGCTTTGGCTGCTCCTCTGAAGCGGATTGCTGAAAATGCTGGTTTGAATGGCGCTGTGATTGCTGAGCGCGTCAAAGAAAAGCCGTTCAACGTCGGTTTCAACGCAGCGACAAATGAGTTTGTCGATATGTTTGAAGCTGGTATCGTTGACCCTGCGAAGGTGACTCGTTCTGCTCTGCAAAATGCAGCATCTATTGCTGGTATGGTGCTGACAACCGAGTGCATCGTCGTTGACAAGCCTGAACCGAAGGATGGCGCTGCTGCTGGCGCTGGCGGCGGCATGGGCGGCGGCGACTTCGATTACTAATTAATCGATCGTTTGATGGGGCGGGCTTTAGGGCCCGCCCTGTTATATTGATAACGGTTTTTACTGTAGGCATAACTTTAACTCTGAAGCGAGATTAACTAAACGCTCAATTCACAATTCCTGAATTCCTCAATCTCGCTCAACCCACAATCCACAATCCATTTTATTCAAAACGCAAGGTCATACCCAAATGCCAAACCCTGCGTTTTTTGTTAAAACTTGTGAGGAGTTAAATAGTTATGACTAAAACACCCGTTGCCCTCTATCGACAGGGAAATGCTAGTTCACCTAGAATGGATAATGTCAGACCCAATAAAGATATTACCGTTTATGAACAGCAAGATGAATTATGGGTTATGCTTACTTTAGAAGAAGGAAGGTTGTCAGGAGGAATGTCTCGGTCAGAAGGAATATCAACCTTTGAGAGTCCAGGGTCAGGAAAAAATTGGTATAAATTAGAATTCGGCACTGACATTCCACCAGAATTGGAATTAGTGAATGACCGTGCTGGTCATTGGTTATTCAAGCCAAGTAGACCGATGACTCTAGAAAAATACAAAGAGGCACTTTACCTCATAGGCACATTTTTCTGTAAAATAGAATAAGTTAATAGAAGGTTGGGTGTTACTATATAAACCCAACCTACTAATATAATTAATAGTATATTTGATTACTTTTTTATATCAAATTGCCTGCATAGAAAAAAATAAGGTTTTAGGTATTTTAAACTCAAGTCGGCAAATGAGTATTTATTCTTACCAAGGCAAGTAGCATGAATTTATCATTTAAAGATTTAAGGTTTATTATAGAAGCCATTGAACATCAAATCAATGCCTATCAAGAACGTTTGCAAGTAATTGAAGATGTAGATGAGGATGAGGCTGCCGATCTAGGGAACGATATTAAATTTTTAGAGCTTCTCCACGCAGACATGACGACAACTTTAGATCAGAATACCAAACCTTTAAGTTCTGAGGATAGTTTTTCGCCCGATAGAAATGATAATTATTCGGAAAATTCCCAAAATTTATCTTTTCAAGAATTAGTGAAATTAACGCTTAAATTGTCAGTTAGCGAGCGGTTATTTCTAGTAGAGGCTATTACCTCGTCTGTGCGTCAGGAAGTCACTATCAGCCAATAATCAGCCAATAATAGCATCTTTAGAAGTTTGTTATGATGATATTTTGATTATAGCAACCGCCATGAAACTTTACCATACTCCCATTTCCGCCAACTCCCGCCGCGTCTGGATCGCCCTCTTAGAAAAAAACCTCGACTTTGAATTAGTAGAAATCCACTTGGACGGCGATCACTTGCAGCCTGAGTTTGTCGCCATGAATCCTTTTCACCGCATCCCTGTTTTGGTCGATGATGACTTCACTGTCGTCGAGTCTCTAGCAATTCTTGACTATCTAGAAACGAAGTATCCCGAACCGGCAATGCAGCCGAAAGATCCGCAAGATTTGGCAGTTGTGAAAATGGTAGAATTGGTCACGGTTAACGAACTTGCGCCGACACTTTACCCCCTCAGCAGTGAAAAAATGGGCTGGGGAATTCCCCAACCGCAGGAAATCGCAAAGGCTAAGGAAAAAGTCGATACTGTGTTGAAATTCTTTGAAGGTTTGTTGGACGATCGCCCTTTTTTCGCTAGCAACACTGTTACCTTTGCCGAGTGCGTTGCCGGCACCGTCGTGCCCTTGCTATCTTGGGTTGATGTGTCCCTAGACGGCTATCCTAAAATTCAAGCTTGGTGCGATCGACTAATGTCGCGTCCCTCATGGCAGCAAACTCAATTCACCGAGGCAGATTTGGCGGCTTTCGTCTCTGGGAGACAAAAATTTCTCGCACAATCTGAAGCCTCATGAACCAATCAATTGTCAAGCGATCGCTCTTTTTCCTAGCTGTCTTTACCTGCATCCAAGTTCCCATCGCAGCAATGGGGCAGCCCACAGCCCGATCGAACTACGAAGCAATTAACGCTAAACACCGCATCGAACTCAGACTCAGGCAAAATAAGTGGGAAATTGTCTGGATTGGCAGACAATCGAAGTGTCAACCAAATCGCGGACACCAAAATTGGGCAAGCGGCCTCTGTAAGTAGAAAGGTCGATCGGCTTTTTGCTTAAATTCTTTCACCCCGGATGCGTTGCGAGGAAGGAAGCTAAGACTTTACGCAACCGAGGATGAAAAACAGAGGCCAAGAAAGATTCGCTACCGCTGACTCGCGACAGAAATAAGTTATTCCTGCGTAAGTCCAGGAAGCAATCGGGGCTCCGCGTTGTTCCCTGGCTGCGCGACAATCTTAAAACTATTTTGGGTGTCGATCGCTCTTTTAGTCAAAAAGAGCGATCGAACTCAGAAGTTTACTTGCACATGATCAAATTTCCAGCCGAGATGAATCCGGCCACAGGGGCTGAAATCTCAACCCAATTGCGGTCTTCTCCATTCTTATCTTTCACTAACTGGAAATTCGGTACAAGCGTTACTTGACCGTTAGCCGGTACACCGCCTTTAACAGCAGAAGTCTTGGAAGGCTCGGTGCGGATAGCTAGACCCCTCGGCGCTACGCGAGGTTCTACTTGCCGGCACAGACTTACCGGGCCCGTTGCAGGCGCAGGTGCAGGCGCAGGTGCCGGTGCTGGCGCAGGCGCTGGTGCTGGTGCTGGTGCTGGTGCTGGTGCTGGCGCAGGTGCTGGTGCTGGTGCTGGTGCTGGTGCTGGTGCCGGTGCTGGTGCTGGTGCTGGTGCTGGTGCTGGTGCTGGTGCTGGTGCTGGTGCTGGTGCTGGTGCTGGTGCTGGTGCTGGACTTGGACTCGGTGCCGGTGCAGGTGCAGGTGCAGGTGTCGCTGCCGGCCTTGGGGAAGGAGTTTGACTAATTGTGGTGCTCGCTGTCGTGCACGAACCTAAATTAGCCTCGTTGTTGGGATACCCGCTAGCTACATACCCTGTGACGGGAGCGGTAATTGGAATCCAGAGGCGACCGTCGGAGGCTTTAACAGAAGTAGCGCCTTGGGACAGCGTTACCTGAGTGTTAAGTGGTACCCCGCCCACTCTAGGGGATTTGGGGTCTGGGTTCTGGCGAACGGTCAAACCTTCTTTGGGAGTGACTTTACGGCAAAGGTTGCCAGCCTGGGCTATTTGAAAGGTCGCGCTATCTTCAAAGGAAATATTTTCAGCATCTTGACTGACAGTGGATGTTGATGGGGCGGCAACACCGATGGCATTCGCCTGCAAACTTCCGGCTACGATCGCGATCGCGCCCAGCAATGCAGCGGGCTTATTCCAGCAATTCAAGTTTTTCATCCGTTCAACTCCTCACTTAACCACAATCATTATCTTAATTGCAGGTCAATATAGCAAAAAAATCGATTTGTATTCCACAAAAAAGCTTTATATAACTTTTTTATGACCGCAAGTCAAGTTTAATTTATATAATTTAATGTTTGGTGAGTTGAGCGAAGACACATAAAGCTGCTACGCCTATAAATGGCTCATTATGCCACAGTGGGGGAGGGAGAAGGCGAGAGTGTCCGAGTCGGGGAATGGTAGACGGGAAAAGTAAACAGTTAAGTGTTTAAATGCCGGACAGTTTACTAGGACTGCAAGTCATTTGTTGTGTTCGTTAAACCATTTAGCTGTCAGTTGTTGCAGTTGAGTAATATGGGGCTACATTTCATGTGAATTCTTGGCAGTTTCGAGAGCGAGATTGTGCTGGAGATAGTCCCAGATTCTGAGTGACAGGCGATTGGCGCGATCGACCCCATCGTCGTAATGAGATGCCACAAGCCGGATACAGTTCTTCGATCGCCCTGACATAACTCCACTGTCGATCGTACCTTACTTAAACAGGACTTACGCACTCAAGGGCGTTAAATCAAGGGTTTGAGATTGCTTCACTACTTTATCTTCGGACAGAAAATCCTAGTACGTGCGTCCAGGACTATTAAAATTGTGGCAAACAGCGCAAATCGTTAGCATTGACGCGATGGCTGGCGTCAATTTGATAAAATCTTCCAAAACGGAAACTTATCGGCTTGAGGCAGAGTTTTGTTTTTGTGGCTAAAGCCACCTCGCTATCAGCGACAGTTGCTGTAGCTGTTTCCAAACGGTTTTGCCCTGTGGAGACAAGCAGCACAAAACCTCGGAACAAAACCAGCCCGCTCAAATCAGAAACCAAATATTTGCGCCAATTCTGATTTAATTATATTGCTATAGCAACCGCGCTCGATGTTTAGGAGGTTTTCAATTGCTAAAACTAATGCGGTGATTCCTGCGGAATGGGAGCATATTAATGATAGGAAAAATCTTGTTTTGGGAGGGCGATCGGGATTAGCGCACGCACAAGGAGAGGAAAAGCCCAACTAATCTCATCCCTTCTTCTTTCTTGCCCAAATAACTAAAGCCTTCTCTATTCGAGAGTTAAAGCTTTCTTCCTTCTGCTATATAATGACCAAAGCGTTAAATATTTTTGCAGTGACAATAACTACTAACAAAAAAGACGGCAAATCCTCTAACTATCCCTTTGACGGTCTATCTTTAGACGATCGCAATCCCGACTTCATTGAGCTTTGGTTGCCAGTTTGGGAATGGCTGTACCGCTACTATTTTCGCGTACAAAGCGACGGCTGGCACCACGTGCCCGCGAGCGGAAAAATGCTTGTTGTCGGTTCTCACAACGGGGGACTCGCCGCTCCAGATATGTTTATGTTCCTATACGAATGGTTCCGCAGGTACGGCACGGAACGCTTGGCCTACGGATTGATGCACCCCACGGTATGGAAGGTTTCCCCAGAGATTGCTAGTATGGGGGTTGAGTGTGGTGCCCTCCAGGCACATCCGAAAATGGCGATCGCAGCTTTGCGGAAAAATGCCGCAGTTCTTGTCTATCCGGGCGGCGCCCAAGATGTTTTTCGCCCCCACCACTTGCGCGATCAAATATACTTTGCGGGACGCAAGGGATTTATCAAATTAGCATTGCGAGAAGAAGTGCCAATTGTACCACTTGTATCGCACGGTGCACACGATACTTTGATAGTTTTGGCAGATTTGTACGAACAAGTTAAACAATTGCATGAATGGGGGATGCCGTGGCTATTTGGCATCGATCCGGTGGTATTTCCGGTGTATTTGGGATTGCCTTGGGGATTGGGTATTGGGCCTTTGCCGAACCTGCCTTTACCCGTGCAAATTCGGACTCGCGTCTGCAAACCGATTGTATTTGAGAGGTACGGTTCGGAGGCTGCGCGCGATCGCGATTATGTTGATGCTTGTTTCGATCTAGTTACCGCCCAAATGCAAGCACAATTAGATTGTTTGATTGGTAATTGAGAATTGCAGGACTATCAAATTATTATAGGTTCGATCGCACTGATTGTCGATCGACCTTCTATTCAACCCAGCCTTCGTTACCAGAAAGAATTGGTTTAAAGCCCAAAGCCCGATCGGGAGAAATTAAACGAAGACTATTCATTACTCCAATCCTCTTTCTTCCAGGTAGAGGTCGCTACCCGTGCGGTCAACTGTCAACTGTCAACTGAAACTATATCCTCATACCACATTTCGCTACAAACAGCAATGACCTAGATCACCATTTTTGACGATCCGACTTTTCCGACTTTTCCGACTTTAACGATCCGACTTTTCCGACTGACAGGGGTAGGGTAGGGCTGTTATAATCTGGTATGAGAAGGCATCTAACTAATATCTACCAGATACTCTCTCAGAGCAAGTATCTAAAACCAAGCAATTATCTTATTCTCTTCAGGTGCAGATTACTTGTAAACCCTAAAGATATTTTAACTCAATGCCCCAGAAAGTCCACTTTATATCGGGACTTCCGCGATCGGGCTCTACCTTACTAGCAGCCATCCTGCGACAAAACCCCCGGTTTCATGCCGGTATGACTAGCCCCGTCGGGGGTTTAGTTGAGCGAATGTTGGAAGCCATGAGCGAAGATAATGAATTTTCCGTGTTTATTTCCCCCGAACAAAAACGGGCGCTGATTCTCAGTATTTTTTCTGCTTATTATCACCCGCAAGCTGACAAAGAAATCATCTTCGACACCAATCGCCTTTGGTGCAGCAAATTGCCATTAATTCGGGAACTATTTCCTGAAGCTAAAGTCATCTGCTGTGTCAGAAACATTGCTTGGATTATGGACAGCATCGAGTTACTGATTCGGCGCAACACCTTTGATGTTTCCCGGTTATTTAATAATCCAGCGGAACGGGCTACAGTTTACAGTCGCACCGAGGCATTAAGTCAAGGTTCCCGTTTAGTTGGTTATGCTTATAACGCTCTTAAAGAAGCATTTTATAGCGAACAGAGTGCATCTATTCTACTGGTAGATTACGAGCTATTAACCATAAATCCGGCTAAAACGATATCGCTAATTTATCAATTTCTAGGCGAAGAGTCTTTCGCTCATGATTTTGAGAATGTTCAATATGAAGAGCCAGAATTTGATAATAAGCTGAAAACACAAGGGTTACATCAAGTGCGTGCCCAAGTCGAGTTTAAACCGAGAAAAACGATTTTACCTCCCGACTTGTTTGAGCGATTTAACGGCTTATCTTTTTGGGAAGAATCGAGTTATAGCAAAGCCAGTGTCATTGTCACAAAACAGAAATCAACGGGCAATTAAAACGGCACGGACAACTTTAAACCTCAGCCCACAGGCGTAATAAATTGGTAAAAGTTTTACAAACCGAGTCAAATTCAGGAGTTTTTCCATGTTTTTCAAAAATGCTTTGCATCGCCGTATCCAAATCAAGCAAAATCTCCCGCTGATGAGCATCGCGGATCAGGCTTTGCACCCAAGTAACTGCCGCCAACCTAACACCTTGCGTCACCATTTCAACGCGATGCAAAGATGTAGAAGGATACACAACCAAGGCTCCTGCATCTAACTTTACAGCTTGCTCACCATGCGGATTTTCTATCACCAACTCCCCACCGCTGTAACTGGATGCGGGACTCAAGAATATGGTTACAGAAAGATCAGTCCGCATCATATAACTTTCACCCATCATAGCCCTATCAATATGCGTTCCATACTTCATCCCTGGTTCATATTTACTAAAAATAGCATCGCGTATAATCTTTGGTCGCGCCGCCATTTGAAAAGGTTGTGCGCGCCAGAGAGCTGGTATGATAACCTTATTGAGTTCCTGCACCAGAAGAGAATCGGTTTTTAATTGCAGGTTATCCTTCACCGATGCTCCCACACCAGCAGTGAGTTTACCATCAACAAACTCACCATTTTGAAGGTGAGAATTCACCCAGTTTAACTCTTCGGGAGTTAGCACATTTCCGATACAAAAAATCATCTTTTTTTCTCACTTAATTTCCCACTAAAACCATGACTGAATCAATCAATCTCGCAGCCAAGCAAATTATCATTGTCGATCCTACTGTACAAAATTACCAGCAACTCGTAGCCGACATTCCCGCAGGTACGCAAGTTGTGGTGCTGGATCAAACCCGCGATGGCATTGAGCAAATTACAGAAATACTGGCCGACACTTCTAATCTTAGCGCGGTACATATTCTTTCACACGGCAGTCAGGGTAGTTTAAAACTTGGTGCAACCCACCTTAACAGCGAAAACGTGGGAAGCTACTCAAATTTATTGCAGCAATGGCGAGCTAATTTGAGTGAAAATGCGGACATTTTATTGTATGGCTGTGATGTAGCGGCTGATTCCTCTTTCATTGCAACCCTGAGTGAAATCACCGGCGCGGATATTGCCGCAAGTAACGACAAAACCGGCAATTCAAAAAAAGGTGGCGATTGGGATTTAGAAATCGTATCTGGCGCTGTTGAAACCACTGTGCCCTTTTGGGATGAGGCGGTGCAAAATTACGATTATGTGCTGGAAAATTTTATTGTCAGCGAGACAACTGATAACGGCACAGGGGTGATTAACACCCTAAGCTGGGCAATTAATCAAGCAAATACCACACCCGGTGATGACACCATTACTCTGCAAAATAATGTCCGGTTTACCGGAGATCCCACCATCGCCATTGACAGCAATATTTTAATTAATGGGGGTGGGTTTAGTGTCAGTGGGGATGTCAATGATGACAGTATAAATAATGGCGGGGATGTTCGTCCCTTCTTTATCAAGTCTGGAAGTGTTACTTTATCTAACCTCACCATCAGGGGGGGACGGGCGCAAGGCGGAAATGGCTTCGGTGGCGGTGGCGGGGCTGCGGGTATGGGGGGCGGACTGTTCATTTCTGACGGGACGGTGACGCTGAGTAATGTGAACTTCACAAACAATTCTGCCATCGGGGGGAATGGGGGAACTGGTTTTCGTGGCGGCGGTGGTGGTACCGGCACCAGCACTACCAGCGACACCGGTGGTAGTGGGGGTATCTTTGGTGGCAGCGGCGGCGACGGCGCCGACAGCGTTAGCGGCGGCCTTGGCGGCGACGGCGGCTTTGGCGGCGGCGGCGGCTATGGCGCCGACTATGGCGGCGACGGCGGCTTTGGCGGCGGCGGCGGCTTTGGCTTTGGCTATGGCGGCGGCCGCGGCGGCTATGGCGGCGGCGGCGGCGGCGGCTTTGGCTATGGCGGCGGCATTGGCGAAGGCGGCTTTGGCGGCGGCGGCGGCTTTGGCGGCGGCATTGGCGTCATAGGCGGCGAAGGCGGCTATGGCGGCGGTGGTGCGGGCTTTGGGGGTGCAGTCTTTATCCGCCAAGGCTCTTTAACTCTCAACAACGCCATTTTTACTAGCAACTCAGCGACAGGCGGTACAGGCGAAAGACAAAACTCCGGTCAAGGCAAAGGTGGGGCAATTTTTGCCATGAAATCTACCGAGGACGATGCGGTTAATGGTAACACCCAAGGGATGCCAACTCGGCTACCTACCGTCACCACATTGGGAGCCACCTTCAGTGACAACACCGCTGCCGACCAAGCAAGTGCCCCCCCTGCCACCACCCCCCCCAATGGTGTCGGCGAAAGGCAAGACAACAACGACGTTTACGGTACCATCACCGGCAATACCGCCCCTGAGCTAGGAGAGGGTACCGTCGTCACCCTCAGCAACGTCCTCGAAGACTCCGCAGCACCCACTGGCGCAGTCGGCAACCTCATCTCCTCCATCATCGCAGCCATCGGTACAAACCTCACCGACCCCGACACAGGCGCAGTAGCAGGCGTGGCCATCACCGCCGCCGACACTACCAACGGCCGTTGGTTTTACACCATCGACGGCGGCACAACTTGGAACCCCTTGGGTGAATTCCTCAATACTAACGCTCGCTTACTTGCGGCCAATGCCAATACCCGCATCTACTTCCAACCAAATGCCGACTACTCCGGTGCCATAGCCAACACCCTCACCTTCCGCGCCTGGGATCAAATGGCGGGTACTAACGGCGGCACCGCTAACACCAGCACCAACAACGGCGGCAGCAGTCCCTACAGTAGGACCACCGGCACAGCCACCATCGCCGTTGACGAAAACGACATCGCATATACCATTACAGTAGATACTGCCGCCTTCGCAGAAGGCAACACCGGCACTCAAACCAGAACTTACACCATCACCCGCACAGGTGCAACCACAGTCGCCAGCGCTGTTGACTATGCCATTACCGGCACCGCCGACAGCAGCGACTACAACAACATCGGCGGCACTTCCAGCGCCACAGGTATCACAGGCGCCATCAACTTTGCCGCCAACGAAACCAGCAAAACCATCACCTTAAACGTTCTAGGCGACACAACCATAGAAAATGACGAAACCATCACCGTCACCCTTTCCAACCCCACGGCTGCAACAGGTTACGCTGCCACCATCACGGCTCCCACCAGTGCTACCACCACAATCAATAACGACGATATCCCCAGCGTTAACTTCGGTGCTGCTACCTACAGCACCACAGAAAACACCACCGCTAACACAGTAACCATCCCAGTCACCCTTTCAGCAGTTCCCCTAAGTAACGTCACCGTACCCATTGTTATCAACGCCAGCAGCAGTGCAACGGGTGCAGATTACACTCTTTCCACCACCCCTATTACCTTTCTGGCAAATACCACCACCCTCACCCAGGATGTAGTAGCCACCATCAACCCCGACGACCTCCCAGAAAACGCCGAAACCGTAACCCTCGATTTTGGTACAATTACAGGCGGCACTGTCGGCACAACTACTCCCTCGACAACAGTCACAATTGCCGCCAACGATGCAATTAGTTATGCAATTGCCACATCAGCCGCTAGCTTAGCCGAAGGAAATAGCGGTAATCAACCACTCACATTTACCGTCACTCGCAGTGGTGGAATTGGGGTTGCAAGTACAGTTGACTATACAATTGCTGGCACTACTGACAGTTCCGACTACAACAATATTGGCGGCACATCAGGTGCCACTACTGCAACGGGAACTATCAGTTTTGCGGCGGATGAAACCAGTAAAACCATCGCTTTGGATGTCTTGGGAGATAGTGTTGCCGAAAGTGACGAAACAATTATTGTCACTCTATCTAATCCCAATCCCACCGCAGCACCCGAAAGCTCAACAATAACCGCAGCTACCGCAACCACAACCATTAACAACGATGACACAGCAACACCATTACCCGAAATCCAAGTATTAGACGGCACAACAGATATAGTAGATGGTACCACAAGTACGATCGACTTTGGCAGCGTCATAGTTGGCACGAATCTCACCAAAACCTTTACCGTCAACAATCTCGGTACAGCAGCTTTAAACCTCAGCAACCTTACCCTACCAACAGGATTTAGCATTGTCGGAAATTTACCTGCAACAGTTGCCGCCGGCGGTACAACTAACCTGCAAGTTCAAGTCGATACGACAGCAGCAGGAAATAAATCAGGTCCGCTGGAATTTGTCAATAATGACAGCGATGAAAATCCCTTTAATTTCCAGATTTCAGCATCAGTCACTGCTACACCATTACCCGAAATCCAAGTATTAGACGGCACAACAGATATAGTAGATGGTACCACAAGTACGATCGACTTTGG